>NZ_JBIUAG010000019.1:113316-182297 GCF_044547355.1 Kutzneria sp. NPDC052558 | reverse complement strand
CGAACACGCGTCGGGCCAGGCGTTACACCCCGGGGAAGAGGACCACCGCAGCCTCCAGGAAGGGCAAGAAACGAAAGAAGGGTTAAAACACAAGCAGAGGTCTCCGCGCAAAATCCACCCGGAGTCACTAACCAAACCGACCCCGGAGTCACCTGGATAACGACCCTCGCCCCTCAATCAGACTCCACCCCGGCACCTACGTCGGCCCGGCTCGCGCCGGCAAGTGACCCCCACCGCCTCCCGCTACACGGCGATGGCCGCCGGGTGTCGCGGCGTGTGCTCAGTGACCATGAGCGGCAGTTCCGGATAGTCGATGCTGAGGCGGAGCATGAGCTCGGCGAAGGCCTCGTCGCTGTCGTCGGGGAAGTGGCCGTCGGAGAAGTGGGGGGCGAGCAGCCGGACGCCGCGCAGGCCGGGGTGCCCGGCGCCGGTGACGTCGAGGGCGTCCTCGGCGGGGACCACACGAGTGGGCCCGTAGTAGGTGACGCCGTACCAGTTGACGGGTTCGGCCACGAGGTCCAGGTCGCCGTCGAGCACGGCCGAGTCCCAGGGGCCGAGCCAGGCGGTGTCGGCGAGGACGTCGGCCGGGTAGCCACGGCCGAACAGCGGGTCGAGGAAGAAGCGGTTGCGCAGGCCGTCGACCTTGCGGAACGCGGCGGTGTGGGCGTGGTCGTCACGGTCGACGAGCACGGTGGTGAGGTTGAGGACGATGGAGACCTCCTGCTCGGGGGCTCGGTCGCGGATCTGCGACACCGCGAGGCCATGCCCGAGCAGGAGGTGGTGTGCGGACCGCAGCGCGGCGACGGGGTCCTGCGCGTAGCCGAGGAAGGCGGCGCGGGAGGGCTCGTCGAGCGTGGTCCACAGGCGGACCCGGTCGCCGAGGGCGTCGTGCACGGCGGCGGTGTACTCGCCGAAGCGCAGCGCGGTGTCGCGGGACGCCCAGCCGCCGGCCTCGTCGATGGCCTGCGGCAGGTCCCACTGGTACAGCGTGGCGATCGGCGTGACGCCCTTGTCCAGCAACCGGTCCACGAGCCGGTCGTAGAAAGCGAGGCACGCCCGCGGCACGGGGCCGCACCCGTCGGGCTGGACACCGGCCCAGGCCACCGGGAAGCGGTAGGCCGGGCGGCCGAAGCCGGCGAAGGTGTCCCAGCAGCCGTCGGCGGTGGCGGCGACCGTCCGGCTTCTGCCCATCGTCCGTCCTCCCTGCGACAGCGAATGGTGAGAGCGCTCTCACCTTGACCGTGACAGCGCTCACTGTCAAGGCGTCGACAAGTTTGCGCTGGTAGTCGCAACCGAGCCGGTATGATGACGCACGGTGATGAGAGGAGGTGGTCGCGGTGAGTGCCGACGGAAGTAGTCGCAGTTCCGCGGCCGCCCGGCGCATGTCCGTCTGACCAGTGCCGCGCGGCCTTCGCCCGCGCCCGCTGGGAGTTCCGCCATGACCAGGACGACGCACGTCGCCGCCACCCTCACCGAGCTGTCCGCGATGGACGCCGGCGCCCTCATCCGCCACCTCGGCGCCAGCCCGGCCGGGCTGACCACCCTCGAACGCAATGCTCGCCTGGCCCGGCACGGCCGCAACGAGGTCGGCGACGACCGCCGCCCCCGCCAGGCCCGGCGGCTGCTGCGCAGCCCCTTCGTCGGCCTGCTGCTGGGCCTGGACCTGGTCCTGCTGCTCACCGCCAACTACGCCGGCGCCGTCACCGTCGGCGTGATGGTGCTGGTGAGTGTGCTGCTGCGGGTCACCCAGGAGCACCGCTCGGACCGGGCTGCCAAGCGCTTGCGGGACCTGGTCGCCACAACGGCGACCGTGGCCAAGCGCGGCACCGGCTCACCGCGTCGGTTCACCGAGCCGGCGGCCGCGGCCCTGGGCGCGGTCACCGCCGAGGTGCCGGTCGAGGAGCTGGTGCCGGGCGATGTCGTGCACCTCAAGGCCGGGGACCTGGTGCCGGCCGACTGCCGACTGCTGACCGCCAACAGCCTCGTGGTCGAGCAGGCCACGCTGTCCGGCGAGTCGCTGCCGGTGCGCAAGACCGTGACCACCGACCGGATCGCCGGCAACGTGCTCGACTCACCGGTGTTCTGCTTCCTCGGCTCCACGGTGGTCGGCGGCTCGGCCACGGCGATGGTGGTCGGCACCGGCCGGTCCACCTACCTCGGCGCCATCGCCAGCCGGCTCACCGAACCCGATCACGACACCGACGCCGGGATGCGCTCGGTGAGCTGGACGCTGATCCGGTTCACGCTGGTGCTGGCCCCGATCGTGCTGGCGGTCAGCGGCCTGACCCACGGCGACTGGACCGAGGCGACGCTGCTCGCGGTCTCGGTGGCGGTGGGCCTGACGCCGGAGATGCTGCCGGTGATCGTCGCGGCCAACCTGGCCAAGGGGGCCAACGACCTGGCCCGGCGTCAGGTGATCGTCAAGCGGCTACGGGCCGTGCACGCGTTCGGGCAGATGGACGTGCTGTGCGTGGACAAGACCGGCACCCTCACCGACGACCGGATCGTGCTCGCCGACCACACCGACGAGCCGACCCTGGAACTGGCCTACCTCAACGCCACACTGTCGACCGGACTGCGCAACCCCTTCGACCGCGCGGTGATCGACGCCGTCGAGCCGGACCGCCGGCTCCTGCTCGAGGCCGGCTGGCGGCTGGTCGACGAGCTGCCGTTCGACCATGAGCGGCGGCGCATGTCGGTGGTCGTGCGCGACACCGAGGGCCGGCACCTGCTGGTGACCAAGGGGGCCGTCGACCACGACGCGGCGGCCGACGGCACACGGGTGCTCGGCGTGTGGCGCAAGGAGGTCAGCGCCCGGGAGATCTACCAGGTGTCCGATGAGGACGGCGCCGAGCTGGTCGGCCATCTCTTCTTCCAGGACCCGCCGAAAGAGTCGGCGGCCCCGGCCCTGCGGCAGCTGCGCGAGCTGGGCGTGCAGATCGTCGTCGTCACCGGCGACAACGAGGCCGTGGCGCGCAAGGTCGGCCACGACATCGGCATCGCCGACGCCACCGTGCACGCCCGCGCCACACCGGCCCGCAAGGCCGAGATCGTCCGGGAGTTGCGTGAAGCCGGCCACACCGTCGGTTTCCTCGGCGACGGCGTGAACGACGCCGCCGCGCTGCGCGAGGCCGACCTGGCCATCTCGGTCGGCGGCGCGCTGCCGGTCGCGCGGGACACCGCCGAGGTGATCCTGCTGCGCAAGGACCTCACCGTGCTGGCCAACGGCGTGCTCGCCGGCCGCCGCACCTTCGCCAACACCATGAAGTACGTCAAGCTGACCGCCAGCTCCAACTTCGGCAACGTGCTCAGCGTGCTGGCCGCCGCCGTGCTGCTGCCCTTCCTGCCGATGCTGCCGGTCCAGCTGCTCGTCCAGAACCTGCTCTACGACATCGCTCAACTGGCGATCCCGTGGGATCGCGTGGATCGTGAGCAGGTGAGCTCCCCTCGCAAGTGGGCCGGCGGCGACCTCGCCCGGTTCATGCTGTTGGTCGGCCCGCTCAGTTCCGTCTTCGACGTGGCCCTGTTCGCCGCCATGAGCCACTACTCCCCCGCGACCTTCCACACGGGATGGTTCGTCGAGGGCCTGCTGTCCCAACTGCTGATCGTGCACGTCATCCGCACGCCGCGCCTGCGCTCCCGCGCCGCCTGGCCCGTGCTGGCCGCCACCGCCGCCATGGCCGCGCTCGGCCTGCTCCTGCCGTTCACCGGCCTGTTCGGCCTCGTCCCGCCGCCCGCCACCTACTTCCCCTGGCTGACCACCGTCGTTATTGGATACTGCGTACTCGTGCAGGTCGTGAAGTCCTTCTATGTCCGCAAGTTCACCGCCTGGTTGTGAGGAATTGTCGTGAACACCCTTGACATGGCGCTGCGCCTGCTGGCGGGCGTCGGACTCGGCACGGCGATCGGGTTCGAGCGGCAGTACCGGGCGCGGATGGCCGGGCTGCGGACCAACGCGCTGGTCGCGGCGGGGGCGACCCTTTTTGTTCTTTTGTCCGGCTACGGCTTCGACACGGTGCCGGGACACGCCAGCGCGGACCCGACGCGGGTGGCGGCGCAGATCGTGTCCGGCATCGGTTTCCTCGGCGCCGGCGTGATCATGCGGGACGGCCTGAACGTGCGGGGCCTGAACACCGCGGCGACGCTGTGGTGCTCGGCCGCGGTGGGCGCGCTGGCGGGCGCCGGGCTGTACGAGCCGGCGGTGGCGGGCACGGTGGTGGTGTTGGTGGCCAACGTGGTGCTGCGCTGGGTCGGCCGGGTGGTGGACCGCCGGCCGGCCTCGGGCGAGGAGATCACGACCGCATACACCTTCATGGCCGTGACCAAGGATGACGCAGAGGCGCACATTAGGGCATTGCTGGTGCAGTCAATGACCGGCACTTCGTTCCAACTTCAGTCCGTGTCCAGTCGTAACAGCTCCGTGGAGGGCTACGTCGAAGTGCGCGCCGACCTGCTGACCGACCGCCGTGACGACAAGCAGATGGAGTCGGCGGTGTCCCGGCTGAGCATGGAGCCGCAGGTGACCAGCGTCCGGTGGACGGCGCGCGCCACTCGTAACGGTGCTTCCCGGGACGACGACTGAGCCGGATTGGTAGGGTCACGCGTCGGCGGGGGCCGGCCTGGAAGACGGGGGCAAGTGTGGGACTGATCGACAAGATCAAGGGCGAGTTCATCGACATCATCGAGTGGACCGACGACAGTCGGGACACCATTGTCTGGCGGTTCCCCCGCCACGACAACGAGATCAAGATGAACGCGAAGCTGACGGTGCGCGAGTCGCAGGCCGCGGTGTTCGTCAACGAGGGGCAGATCGCCGACGCGTTCCCGCCCGGCATGTACACCCTGCAGACGCAGAACATGCCGATCCTGTCCACCCTCAAGGGCTGGAAGTACGGCTTCAGCTCGCCGTTCAAGGCCGAGGTGTACTTCGTCAACACCCGGCAGTTCACCGATCTCAAGTGGGGCACGCAGAATCCGGTCATCCTGCGCGACCCGGAGTTCGGCATGGTGCGGCTGCGCGCCTTCGGGGCGTTCGCGATCCGGGTGATCGACCCGCCCGCCCTGCTGCGCGAGCTGGCCGGCACCGACCCGCAGTTCCGCACCGAGGAGGTCGGCGAGTACCTGCGGCAGATCATCGTCGGCCGGCTGGGCACCGCGCTGGCCACCTCGGGCGTGCCGATGCTGGACCTGGCCACGCAGCAGGGCAACATCGGCGACCGGCTGGCCCAGGCGCTGAGCCAGGAGCTGGCCCCGGTCGGCATCGCCATCCCCAAGTTCGTCATCGAGAACATCTCGCTGCCGCCCGAGGTCGAGGCCGCGCTGGACAAGCGCACCCAGATGGGCATCGTCGGCGACCTCAACCAGTACACCCAGTTCCAGGCGGCCAACGCCATCCAGGACGCCGCCAACAACCCCGGCGGCGCGGGCGAGGGCCTCGGCGTCGGCCTGGGCATGGCGCTGGGCCAGCGGGTCGGGCAGCAGTTCCAGCCCCAGCAGCCGGGATACCCGCAGCAGGGCTACCAGCAGCCGGGTTACGCCACGCCCCCGCAGGGCTACCCCCAGCCGGGACACCAGCAGCCGGCCCCGCCGCCGCTGCCGCCGCAGATCCAGTGGTACGTCGGGGCGAACGGCCAGCAGGCCGGCCCGTTCGACGACAACGGCCTGCGCCAGCAGGTCGCCGCGGGCGTGCTGACGCCGCAGTCCCTGGTGTGGCACCAGGGCATGGCCCAGTGGACGCCGGCCGCGCAGGTGCCGGAGCTGGGGCCGCTGTTCGGCGCCACCCCGCCGCCGCTGCCCCCGCAGGCGTGACCCGATGACCGGCCCCTTCACGCCCGGCGGGACCGTGTCCCCCAACGCCTTTCCGTGTGGCGGCTGCGGCGCGCGCGTCGAGTTCGCGCCCGGCACCGCCGCCATGCGCTGCCCGTACTGCGGCTACGAGCAGCAGATCAGCCACGGCGACCAGCAGATCCAGGAGCACGCGTTAACCGAACTCGGCACGCTGCCCCGCAAGCCGGTCGCCCAGCTCGGCGCGTACGTCTACGTGTGCCAGCGCTGCGCGGCCCAGACCCAGAGCAACGACACCGCGACGCTGTGCCAGTTCTGCGGCAGCCCGCTGGTGATGGATCCCCATGCCAGCGGGCAGATCGTGCCCGAGGCCGTGCTGCCGTTCATGCTGGACCGCAACGGCGTGCGCGAGTCGCTGCGCAAGTGGATCAACTCCCGCTGGTTCGCGCCGAACGCGCTGAAGAAGGTCAGCGAGGCGGAGTCCACCCGCGGCACCTACGTGCCGCACTGGACCTACGACTCGCAGACCTACTCCAGCTACTCCGGGGCCCGTGGCGAGCACTACTACGTCACCGAGCGGTACACCGACTCCGACGGCAGGACGCAGACCCGGCAGGTGCAGAAGACCCGCTGGTACCCGGTTTCCGGTCAGGTCAGCCGGTTCTTCGACGACGTGCTGGTGCCGGCCAACACCGGCAACGTGCCGCCGGCCAAGGTCGACGCGATCGCGCCGTGGCCGCTGCCCGAGGCCGCGCCCTACTCGCCGCAGTACCTGGCCGGCTTCAACGCGCTGCGCTACGACGTCGAGCCCGAGACCGGTCTCGACGAGGCCAAGCGGCGGATGGCCGGCGTCATCCACGACGACTGCCGGCGCGACATCGGCGGCGACGAGCAGCGGGTCGACGGCGTCAACACCAACTTCACCGCCGTCACCTTCAAGCTGATGCTGCTGCCGATCTGGATCGCCTGCTACCTCTACGGCGGCAAGACCTGGCAGATCCTGGTCAACGGCCGCACCGGCGAGGTCCAGGGCGAGCGCCCGTACAGCAAGCTGAAGATCCTCCTCGCGGTCCTGGCCGCGCTGGCCGTGCTGGCCGTGGTCCTCTACTTCTGGCTGCACGGCCACAGCACCACAACCACCAGCCACACCACCCCGACAACCCACCACCGCTAGCGCGGCGCACCCCTCCGCGCAACCCCCGAAGTGCTGGCTTGGCAGAGGCCGTTCCTGGCGTTCGGCCAGGCAGCGAGGCTTGGAAGGGGGCTTTCCTCCACTCGGAGTGGAGGAAAGCCCCCTTCCAAGCGTCAGGTCAGGCGGCGAGCAGGGCGGTGAGGCGGGCGGGTTCGGGGGCGTGGCAGCGGGCGTAGAGGGCGCGGGCCTCGCGCCAGTGGGGCTGGGCGGCGTCGGGGCCGACGGTGGCGCGCAGGGCGATGCCGAGGATGCACAGGGTGGCGGCGATGCCGAGGCGGTCGCCGGATTGTCGTTGCACGGAAAGGGCTTCGGTGGCCAGCTCGGCGGCCCGCACGGGCTGGGGCCCGTCGAGGAAGATGTCGGCCAGCACGGACAGCGCCCGCCCTTCCAACGCCAGGTAGCCGGCGTCCCGGGCGATGCTCAGGGCGTGCTGCGCGTAGTCGCAGGCCGGCGCGGTGGCGCCGTCGCGCACCAGGTTGGCGGCCATGATGATCAGGGTCTCGCACTCGTTGTGCCGCGCGCCGATGGCTCGGGCGAGGGTGAGGGCGCGTTCGCATTCCTCGGTGGCGCCGAGGATCTGGCCGAGCGTCATCCGACCCCACGACTCGGTGCGCAGGTCGCCGAGCTCGACGCTGAGCTCGATGGCGGCGTGGGCGGCGGCCAGCGCCTCGTCGCGTCGGCCGGCGGCGTGGTGGATCTCGGCGAGGTAGGCCTGCGACTGGGCTTCCTCGATGCGCGCGCCGATCTGCCGGCAACACTCCAGCCCGGTGGCGCAGCTGTCCAGCGCCTCCACGAGGTCGCCGCGCTGACACAGCGCGGCGCTGAGATAGATCAGCACCACGCCGTCACCGCCGGGGTTGATCTCCCGCTGCACGGTCAGCGCCCGCCGGTAGAAGTCCACCGACCGGTCCGCCTCGCCCCGCAGGTGGGACACCAGGCCGAGATTGCTCAGCGCCATCTCCTCGATGTGCCGGTTGCCCAGCCGCAGCCCGATCCGCAGCGCCTGCTCGCACTGCGCGGCGGCCTCGGCCAACTTGCCGGCGGACATGGCGATCACGCCGAGGTTGTTGAGCACCGACGCCTGCCCCTCCAGCCATTCGGCCTCCCGGCACAGGTCCAGCGCGGCCGTGCACACCTCGGTCGCCTCGGCGTACTGGTTCACGCCGTAGTGCGCGGTGCCGAGGCTGAACAGGGCAGCGGCCTTGGCCTTGGGCTCGTCGGTGGCCAGCGTGAGCGCGAGGCGCGCGGTGGCGAACCAGTCGGCGAACTCCCCGCGCTGGAACAGATATCCGCGGATGGCGTCGGCCAGCAGCCAGGCCCGCTCCCGCTGCCCGGCCCGCGCGGCGTGGTGGATGGCCGCGATCAGGCTGGGCCGCTCCACGTCCAGCCAGGCGAGCGCGGACGCGAAGTCGTGGAACAGGTCCTTGGTCGGCGGGGCCAGTTGCAGCATGTGCGGGTACAGCACCCCGACCGCCGCGCGGGCGTGCCGCAGGTACTCGTCGAGCAGCCGGCACAGCACGTTCGCCCGCTCCTCGGCGCTGTCCTGCTCGTCGGCGCGTTCACGGGCGTAGTGCCGCAACAGGTCGTGGCAGGTGTGGCGGCCGAACACCGGCTGGTCGACGAGATGCGCGGCGGCGAGTTGGTCCAGCAGCCGCGCCGCCTCGCACGGGGCCGCCCCGATCAGCACCCCCGCGGTCTGCGCGCTGATGTCCGGCCCCGGCACCAAACCCAAGCGGCGGAACAGTTCCTGCGCCTCCGGCTTCAGCCCCGAGTACGACAGGTCGAACGCGGCGCGCACGGCGCTCTGCTCGTCGCCGTCGATACGCAGCGAGGTCAGCAGGTCGTTCTGGTCCAGGGTGGCGACGTAGTCGGAGATCGGCCGTGACGGGTGGTTCACCAGCTGGGCGGCGGTGATCCGCAGCGCCAGCGGCAGATGCGCGCACATGCCGGCCAGCTCCCGGGCCGAGTCCGGTTCGGCGTCGATGCGCTCGCCGCCGATCATCCGCCGCAGCAACGCCATCGCGTCGTCCGGGGACAGCACGTCCAATGCCAGCCGCTGGGCCGCGTCCAGCGCGACCAGGCCGTCCAGGCGGTCCCGGCTCGTGATCACGACCCGACAGCGCGCGCCGGCCGGCAGCAGCGGCCGCACCTGTTCGGCGCTCACGGCGTTGTCCAGCAGCACCAGCATCGTCCGGTCGGCCAGCAGCGACCGGTACAGGCCGGCCGCCTCGGCCAGGTCCACCGGCACCTGGTCCGGCGGCACGCCCACGGCCCGGAGGAACTGGGACAGCGCCTGCACGGGCTGCACCGGCGGGCCGACCGAGTAGCCGTTGAGGTTGACGTAGAGCTGCCCGTCCGGGAAGTCCGCCCGCGCCCGGTGGCCCCACTGCACGGCCAGCGCGGTCTTGCCGACGCCGGCCGTGCCGACCAGCAGCGTCACCGCGCCGGCCTGGTCCAGGGCCTCGAACTGGCCCTCACGGCCGGTGAAGTCGCCGATGGCCGGCGGCAGCAGCGCCGGCGCGGTCTTCGCCACCGCCGGCTGGCCGGCGCTGATCGTCAGCGCCTGGTCGTTGCGCAGGATGGCCAGTTCCAGCCGGCTCAGCTCGTCGCCGGGGTCGATGCCCAACTCCTCGGCCAGCACCGTGCGGGTCCGCCGCGACACCGCCAGCGCCCGGCTGCTCTGGCCGCCGCGGTGCAGCGCCAGCATCAGCTGCCCGACCAGGCGTTCCCGGGTCGGGTGCTGGTCGACGAGAGTCGTCAGCTCGCCCAGCGCCTCCTGGTGCCGGCCCAGCCGCAGCAGCGTCTCGAACCGGTCCTCCTGGGCCACCAGCCGGGTCTCGGTGACCCCGCCGACCAGCTGGTCCACCACCTCGGCGTCGGCCGTGTCGACCAGCGCCGGGCCGCGCCACAGGGCCAGCGCCTCGTCCAGCCGGGCCAGCCGGGTCTGGTCGTCGGCGGCGTCCCGGGAGCGGGTCAGCAGCTCCTGGAACCGGTGCACGTCGATCAGCATCGGATCGGCCCGCAGCTGGTAGCCGGATCCCCGCGTGACCACCGTCAGGTCGGCCCCGGCCTCCGAGAGCAGGGCCCGGATGCTCGACACCGAGACCCGCACGGCGTGCGAGGCCGTGCGGGGCGGCCGCACCGGCCACACCAGCTCGACCAGCCGGTCCACCGGGACCAGCCGGTTCACCTCGAGCGCCAGCACCGCCAGCACGAGCCGGCGCTGCCGGGGCCCGAGGTCGACGACCGTCTCCCCGATCCGGGCCTGGACCGGCCCGAGAAGCCGAATTTCCATGTGTCCCCCAGGACCTCCGCCACCTGGGAGACAGGAGCGCATCCCCCGGTTCCTGGATACACGAATGACGCTCGTCCCCGACGGACGAGCGTCACCCGGTTGGGGAAATGGCTTGCTCTAGGCCTCGGCCATGCCGGCGACGATCGAGGTGCGGGCTGCGCGGCGGGCCGGCATCAGGGCCGCCAGCACCGCGGCCAGGACCGCCGCCACCAGCAGCACGCCCAGCTGGCCGCCCGGGATCACCAGACCCAGCTGGAGATCCGGGGTGGAGATCGCCTTGGTCAGCACCCAGGCGAACGCGCCGCCCATCACCACGCCGATCAGCGCGCCCATCACGCCCATCAGCACCGACTCGATCACCAGCATCAGCCGCAGCTGGCCCCGGGTCAGGCCCAGCGCCCGCAGCAGCGCCGACTCCCGGGTGCGCTCCAGCACCGACAGGCCCAGCGTGTTGGCGATGCCGAACAGGGCGATCACCACGGCCAGCCCGATCAGCGCCCACATCAGCGCCAGCAGGTTGTCGACCTGGGTGTTGAGCTGCTCCTTGGTCGCGGCCGCGCTGCTGACCTTGGCCACCGCCACGGTCGCGGTCGCCTGGTCCATCACCGCCTGGCCGTCGCTCGGCGACACGCCCGGCCTGGTCTTGACCATCACCTGGTTGTAGCCGATGACCTTGGGCGCGATCGCCGCGAAGGTGTCCAGCGTGACCAGGGCGTCGTCCAGGTTCTGCGAGTCGTAGACCGCGACGAGCTTGAGCATCTTGCCGCCGTCGGGCGTGTTGACCAGCAGCTGGTCGCCCAGCTTGGCCCCGCCGACCGCCGACTTGTTCAGCGCCACCGTGCCCGGGCCGAGCTGGCCCAGGTCGCCGCTGACCAGCTTCGGGTTGACCATGGTGCCGACGGCCGACTTGTCGACGCCCATGACCTCCTGGTCGCCGGACTGGCCGATGGTCATCACGGTCTCCGCGCTGGGCGCGACCTGCTGGATCTGGGACACCGCGCGCAGCTGGCCGGGCAGCGTGGCCGGCAGCGGGTGGTCGTACACCGAGGACGTCACGACGAAGTCGGCCGGGAAGCGCTGGTCGACCTCGGCGCTGGCTGCCTGCTTGCCGCTGGTGGCGACCACGGTCACCATCGTCACGATGGTCACGCCGATGACCAGCGCGGCCGTGGTGGCGGCGGTGCGCCGCGGGTTGCGGCCGGCGTTGACCGTGGCCAGCTTGGCCGGCACGCCGAACAGCAGCGCCGGGATGGCGCCGAGCACCTTGTTGACGGGGCCCACGATCAGCGGGCCCAGCACGATCACGCCCAGCAGCGTCACCATCGTGCCGCCGCCGACGACCAGCATCGCCGACATCTGGCTCAGGCCCATGCCCAGCACGATAAGGCCGATTCCACCGAGGACCAGCACCGCGGCGCTGACGGTGCGCAGCACGCCGGTGCGGCGGACCTCGTCGTGGCTGTCCGGCTGGCTGCGCAGGGCGGCCAGCGGGGCCACCTTGGTCGCCCGCAGCGCCGGCAGGGCCGCCGACGCCACCGTGACCACGATGCCGATGGCGAACGCGGCGATCACCACCGTGGCCGACAGCGGGAGGCTGACCGGAGCGGTCAGACCGCCGCTGGCCAGGCTGACCCCCTTCTCCAGCAGGGCGGCCAGGCCGATGCCGGCGCCGAGGCCGACCACCGAGGCCACGAGGCCCATCACCAGGGCCTCCAGCAGCACGCTGCCGAACACCTGCTTGCGGTCCGCGCCGAGGCAGCGCAGCAGCGCCAGCTCCCGGGTGCGCTGGGCGATCAGGATGGTGAACGTGTTGTAGATGACCATCGCCGCGACCACCAGCGAGATCAGGGCGAAGATCAGCATGATCTGGGTCAGGCCGCCCGAGCCCCGGGCCGCGTGGGTGAGCGTCTCCTGGGTGAAGTCGTCGCCGGTGCGCGCCGAGTAGGACTTGCCCAGCTGGGCCGTGATCCGGTCGACCAGCTGCTGCTGGCTCACGCCCGGGGCCGCGGCCACCACGATCTGGTAGATGCCGGAATCCTTGCTCAGCGCCTGCATACCGGTCGTCGTGAGCAGCACCTGGTAGTCGGTCAGCGAGAGCGTGTTTGCGCCCTGGCTGTAGGTGCCGACCACGGTCAGCGGCACCGCCTTGTCGCCGTCGGCCAGCACCGACACCTTCTGGCCGACGCCGATGCCGGTGGTCTTGGCCGTGCGCACGTCCAGCGCGATCTCGTTGTCCGCCTTGGGAAACTGCCCCGACTCCAGGTCGAACTCGCGCAGCTGCGGCGTGCTCTCGATGGTGGAGACGAAGGCCGACACCGCCTTGCCGTTCGCCTTGAGCAGCGGCAGGCTCGTGCCCCCGCGGCCGTCCGCGCCGGCGACACCCGGGATCTTGCGGATCGCCTCGACGTTGTCCT
Source organism: Kutzneria sp. NPDC052558 (assembly GCF_044547355.1). Lineage (NCBI taxonomy): Bacteria > Bacillati > Actinomycetota > Actinomycetes > Pseudonocardiales > Pseudonocardiaceae > Kutzneria > Kutzneria sp. NPDC052558. Next base: position 169,612 of record NZ_JBIUAG010000019.1, on the reverse strand, counting down.
GGGTCAGCTTCGTCTCGGCGCCGCCGGCGGGGTTCCCGTTGTCACTGTTGACCGCGACCACCGCGTCGACGCCCTTGGTCTGGCGGGCCAGCTCGTCGTGCACCTGGTCGTTGAGGGCGTTGCCCAGGATCAGCGTGCCGCTGACGAAGGCGACGCCGAGGATGATCGCTATCGAGGACAGCACCATCCTGGCCGTGCGGGCGCGCAGTCCCGCGAGCGTGGCCCGGAACATCACGCTCCCAGGTGCTTGAGGGCCGACAGCACGGAGTCGGCGGTGGGCTGGTTGATCTCGCCGGCGAGCCGGCCGTCGGCGAGCAGCACCACGCGGTCGGCGTAGGAGGCGGCCACCGGGTCGTGCGTCACCATGATCACCGTCTGGCCCAGCTTGCGCACCGACATGCGCAGGAAGTCCAGCACCTCCGCGCCCGAGCGGGAGTCCAGGTTGCCCGTCGGCTCGTCCGCGAAGACCACCTCCGGCCGGGCCACCAGGGCCCGGGCGCAGGCCACCCGCTGCTGCTGGCCGCCCGAGAGCTCACTGGGCTTGTGGGTCAGGCGCTGGCGCAGGCCCACCGTGTCGACGATCGTGTCGTACCACGCCTTGTCCGGCTTGCGGCCGGCCAGTTCCAGGCCCAGCAGGATGTTCTGCTCCGCCGTCAACGTCGGCAGCAGGTTGAACGACTGGAACACGAAGCCCACCCGGTCCCGCCGCAACCGCGTCAGATCCCGGTCCGACAGCTTCGTGATGTCCGTCTGTCCGATGTAGACCTGCCCGTGGTCCACCGAGTCCAGGCCGGCCAGGCAGTGCATCAGCGTCGACTTGCCCGAGCCCGACGGCCCCATGATCGCCGTGAACCGCCCCGCCGCGAACGCCACGCTCACCCCGTCCAGGGCCCGCACCGCCGTGTCGCCCCGGCCGTAGACCTTCACCAGCTCCCGGGCCTGGACCGCGGTACGCAGCCCGACGTCCGACGCCACAGCAGACATTGTCGCTCCTCACCTGGAATTCGATGAGGCAGAACCTATGGTCGCCCGGGGTCGGTCAACATCGGCTCGCAGGCGGGAAACCACATCGTCCCCAGGGCTGACCCCCGTCATCCCCCAGGCGTACAACCCCCGGACCACCCGCACGTCGGGGGCGTCAGGACTCCAGGAGGCCGCGGTCGTAGGCGGCGGCGACGGCTTCGGCGCGGCGGCTGGCGCCCAGTTTGGCCATGATGCGGGAAAGGTGGACGCTGACGGTCTTCTCGCTGATGTAGAGCTCCTCGCCGACCTCGCGGTTGGTGCGGCCCATGGCGACGAGGGCGAGCACGGTGCGTTCGCGAGGGGTGAGGAGGTCGACGGTGTCGCGGGGGACGGCGTCGCCGAGTTGGATGCGGCCACGGCGGGCGAGGTCGGTGACGGCGGTGCTGAGGGGGACGGCGCCGAGGCGGTCGGCGGACTCGGCGGCGAGGCGGAGTTGTTGGGCGGCGCCGTCTTTGTCGTCGTCGGCGAGGAGGGCGGCGGCGAGCCGCCAACGGGCGAGGGCGCGTTCGTAGCCATGGCCATAGCCGAAGGCGTCGACGACGTGCCGCCAGGCGGCGGGATCGCCGGTGCCGTCGTCGAGGCGGGTGACCTCGGCGGCCAGCCGGGCCTGCCAGGCCACACCTTCGGGACCGAGCTTTCCGCTGCGGGGCGTGCCGTTGGCGGCGGCCCGGCCCAGTTCGGCCAAGCGCCGGGCGGTGTCGAGGGCAGCGGCCTCGGCGTCGGTGTCGCGACGGCGACGAGCGCCCCGGGCGACGTCGGCAGCAGCGGAGACGCCCAGGGCGCCGATACGGATCTCGCCGGTGAACCCGGCCTCGATGGACTCCAAGGTGTCGATGCCGTCCTCGGCGGCGGCCAGGGCGAGGTCGGGACGGCCCCGCCACGCGTGGAGTTCGACGGTAGCGGCCGTGCAGTGCACAGGCAGCTGGTAATCACGCCGCCATTCGGGACGAAGCCGTTGCAGCAGCTGCTCTGCATGGTCGAGGCGGCCGGCGGCGACCTCGGTGGCCAGACCGGAGGCAGCGACGATGGCGGCGCCGATGCTGGCCACGGGATCGCCGGGCAGCCGCGCGGCCTCGGCGCTGCCGGCCCAGTCGCCGGCCACGAAGCGGGTGGTCGCCAGCAGCGCCCGGAGCTGGAAACCCGAAGGGCCCCAGGACAGTCCGTTCTGCTCGGAGCGGCGAACGCCCTCGGAGAAGACCTTCACGGCCTCGCCGATCAGACCCTGCTCGTAGCGGTTGACGCCGAGGTTGTACCAGGCCCGCAGCTCCACATTCAGGGCGCCGGCCTCGATGGCGCGGTCCCGGGCGATGAGCAGCCGGGAGCAGGCGTCGTCGACGAGGCCGTCCTTCTCGTCCATCACGGCGATGGTGATCAGCGCGTCGGCCTCGGCGCTGCGCGAACCGGTGTGCATGGCGGTCCGCACGGCCTCTTCGGCCGCCTCGCGGGCCTCGGGCACGCAGGTGGTCCGCATCATTCGGGCCCGAACGGCCAGCACCCAGGCCTTGACCACCGAGTCGGGCCGGTCCTTGACCAGCTGCCAGGCCTGGTCGGCGACCTCGCCGGCCTCGTGCTCGCGACCGTCCAAATTGGCCAGTGCCATGGCCAGCCGGCGCAGGGCCTCGATCTTCTCCTCGCCCACGGCCACCCGCACGGTCTGACGGGCGAAGGCGATGCCCCGCTCCAGCTCGCCGGCGCTGATGGCGAACATGCTGGCCAGCTTGGTCAGCTTCTCCTCGGTCACGCCGGCGTGGGCCTCGGGGTCGGGCACGGCGGGCCAGATCTTCATGGCCTGCTCGGCGTAGTGCAGGGCCTCGCTCGGCGCGCCGGCCTCGTCGGCCTCCCGCGCGGCCTGCACGGAGGCCTCCAGAGCCTGGGGCAGGGCATGGCTTTCCATGCTGTGGTACGCCAGTTTCGCCGCGTTGCCACGGATTCCCGGCTCGGAGGCGATCAGCTTGGCGTACGCCGCGTGCAGCCGGACCCGTTCCCCCGGCAGCAGGTCGGTGTAGATCGCCTCGCGCAGCAGGGCGTGCCGGAACGCGTAGTGCTCGTCGGCATCGATGGCCTGCAACACGTTGTGCTGCACGGCTTCCCGCAGCGCGTCCTCCAGCTCCGGCGGGGCCATTGCGGCGACCTCGTGCAGCCGCGCGTAGCGGACGCGACGGCCGCCGGCCGAGGCGGCGCGCAGCACCTGTTGCGCCTGCGGGCTGAGGCGTTCGATCCGGGCCAGCAGCACATCCGCCAGCGCCGTCGGCACGCCGGGATCGCAGTCGGCGGCGCTGGCCACCAGCTCCTCGGCGTAGAAGGCGTTGCCCTCGGAGCGTTGCGCGATGCGCAGGACCTGCGCGTCGGTGAGGTCGTCGTCGGCCAGCGAGCGCACGAACAGGGTGGCGTCCTCGGGGCTGAACGGCGCGAGATCCAGCCGTTCCACTGCGGACAGGCGCACCAGCTCGGCCAGCACCGGCCGCAGCGGGTGCCTCCGGTGCAGCTCGTCGGCGCGATACGTGACGGCGACGAGCAGCCGCTGGGTGCTCAGCCGGGACAGCAGGAAGGTCAACAGGTTCCGCGAGGACGAGTCGGCCCAGTGCACGTCCTCGATCGTCAGCAGCACCGTCCGGTCGGCGGCCAGCTCGGCCAGCAGGCTGTGCACGGCGTCGAACAGCTGGAGCTGCCCCAGCTCCGCGTCGTCCTCACGGCTCGGCGGCCGGACGGCCAGGTCGGGCAGCAGCCTGGCCAGCGCCGGCCGGCTGTGCAGGGCGTCGGGGTGGTCGCCGCGCAGCTGCGCCAGCACGTCGGCGAAGGGCAGGTAAGGCAGGCCCGCCCCGGAGCCCACGCACCGCCCGGTCAGGACCAGCGCGCCGGCCCGCTCGGCGGTCGCGGCCAGGTCGGTCACCAGCCGCGTCTTGCCCACGCCGGCGTCCCCCGACACCAGCACGGCCGCGGCCCCGCCCTGGTCGGCGCGCGCCAGGGCGGCACGCAGCCGGCCGATCTCGGCGCTGCGTGCCACCAGCGGAATCCCCGATCCCAGACGCGGCACGGTGGGCATATTCGCACACCTCAGGCGGCTCGGTGGTGGGCTTTCCCGTCGTACTGGTCACGGTCGTCGTCGCGGTGGAACAGCCGCGACAGCCAGGTCGGCGACTCCTTGGCCGACAGGGGCTGGGCCAGCTCGCGGGCCCGCGCCTGCCGGTACTCGACCTCGGCCCGGATCGACTCCGGGGTGCTGTACTCCAACATCGCTTCCTCCTCATCGGTTTCCGACAAGGAGCAAGGTCGTCCTGAGGCCCGCCGCCCGGCATCGGACGAACACCCACACGATCCCTTACCCGAGCCTTCCCCCACGCCTAAGGCCCCAGGTAAGGCCCTCAGCCCCCGCGAGTCCCGCCCACAGTCACACCGAACTGCTGAAGCCGTTTCAGCAGTTCGGTGTGACGCCAAGCGGCACTCGCGGGGGTTCAGGGGTGCGGATGGTGACGCGGGCGCGGGCCAGGCGGGCGCGGACGCCGTCGGCTTCGGGGGCGCCGAGATCGGTCAGCACGGAGAGGGAGCGCTGCCAGTGGGGCAGCGCGGACTGGTCGCCGAGGAAGTCCAGGGCCTGGGCGATGCGGTCGTGGGCGATGCCCTGGTGGTAGACGCTGCTGGCCTCGACGGCGACCTCCAGCGACCGCTTGGCCGCCGCGAGGGCCTCCTCCCCCTGGTCGAGGGCGAGCAGGGAGGACACCAGGTCGCTGAGCCCGGCGGTCTCGCCGACGGCGTCGCCGAGCTCGCGGTAGATCTCCAGCGCGGCGGTGACCTGCTGCACGGCGTCGGTGTGCCGGCGCTCCCCGGCGTACAGCACGGCCAGGTTGTGCAGGTTGTTGGCCTCGGCGAACTGGGCCCCGGTGCGCTTGCTGATCTCGGCCGCGCGCAGGTACTGGGCCTCGGCCTCGTGCGCACGGCCGGTGGACTGGAGGATGTTGGCGATGGAGGTGTACGCCCGGGCCTGCCACTCGCCGTGCCCCTGCCGACGGCTCACGGAAAGCGCTTCCCGCTCCGCGTCGAGGGCCTCGTCGTAGCGCTCGTGCAGGGTCAGCACGACGCCGAGGTTGTGCAGGGTGACGAACTGCGCCAACGGATCCTTCAGCCGCCGCACCACGGGCGTGGCGGCCTCGTGCGTGGCCAGCCACGAGTCCTTGTCGGCCAGCAGCCAGCACAGCCGGCTGAGCGTGTACGGCAGCTGCCACGCGTGCACGGGCCAGTCGTGCGTGACGGCGTAGGCGGCCACGGCCAGCAGGTTGACCCGCTCGGCCTCCAGCCACGCCATGGCGTTGGCGGCGGAGTCGATGACCGGGATCTCGGCCGGCACGAACGACGGCGAGATCTCCACGGTGCCACGGGTGATCGGCAGCAGCCCGTCGGCCAGGTCGGCGCAGTACAGGTAGTAGTCGAGCATCCGTCCGGCCACGGCCCGCTGCTCGTCCTCCCTGAGCTCCTCGCCGGCCAGTGTCACGCAGTACGCGCGTACGAGGTCGTGCGGCAGGTACCGCCCGAGCTCAACCACCGTGAGCAGGTGCGCGGCCTCTAACGAGTCCAGCGCGCGCATGGCGTCACACAGCCGCACCTCGGCCAGCGCGGCGACCATGTGCGGGGTGATGTCGTGCCCAGGGTGCATGCCGAGGAGCGCCAGCAGCCGCGCGGGCAGCGGCGGCAGCGCACGGCGCGAGGCGTCGAACGCCGACCGCACGGCACTCGCGCCGCCCTCCAACCCGAGTGCGGCCAACCGCCCCTGCTCGTCGTCGAGCTCGGAGACCAGCGCCGCCACGGGTTGCCGCGGCGCGACGGCCAGCCGCGCGGCGGCGATGCGCAGCGCCAGCGGCAGGCGGTCGCACAGCGAGGCCAGCCGCGCCACCTGCGCCGGTTCGTCGCGCAGCCGCGCGCTGCCGGCGATGCGGCCGAGCAGGTTCACGGCCTCGTCGTCGTTGAGCATGTCGACGTCGAGCAGCTTGGCGTCGGCGTGCGCGACCAGCCCGTCCAGCCGCCGCCGGCTGGTCACCAGCACGCAGCAGCCGGACCCGGCCAGCAGCGGCATCAGCTCGTCGGAGCCGCGGGCGTTGTCCAACATGATGATCATTCGACGGTCCGAGACCATGGTCCGGAACAGCGCCGCGCGCTCCTCCACGGTCGAGGGCACCTCGGCCGCGGCCACGCCCAGCGCCCGCAGGAAGCGCCGCAGCACCTCGTTGGCGTCCAACGGGTCCCGCTGCGGGTCGTAGCCGTGCAGGTCGACGTGCAGCTGCCCGTCGGGGAAGTCGGCCCGCACCCGGTGCGCCCAGTGCACGGCCAGCGCGGTCTTGCCCACGCCGGCCGGCCCGGTGATCGCCACGACCAGACCTGAGGGGGTCTCCGCCCGCAGCGCGTCCAGCCGGGCCAGCAGGTCCTGCCGGCCGACGAAGGTGGCGGTGTCGGGCGGCAGCTGCCCGGGCGCGGCCGCCGTGACCACGACCTGGGGCCGCTGCTGCTCGGGACCCGACAGGTCCTCACCGGCCAGCACGGACTGGTGCAGGCGCTGCAACTCCGGCCCCGGCTCCACGCCCAGCTCGTCGATCAGCACCTGCCGGGCGGTGCGGTAGGCGGCCAGCGCCTCGGCCTGCCGGCCGGTCTGGCACAGGGCCCGCATGGTCATGCCGTACAGGCGTTCCCGCAGCGGGTACTCGGCGACCAGCCGGCTCAGCTCGGCCACCACGTCGGCGCCGCGGCCCAGCTCCAGGCGGATGTCGGCGCGCTCCTCGATCACGGTCAGCCGCCGCTCCACCAGCCGGCTGCGCTCCACCTCGGCGAACAGGCCGGGCAGCCCGCCCAGCGGGTCACCGCCGCAGAGCCGCAGGGCGGCGTCCAACTCCTCGGCGGCGCCGGCCAGGTCGCCGGCGGCGCGCAGGCGGGCGGCAGCCGTGGTCCGGGAGTCGAACACGTCCAGGTCCACCCACGACGGGTCCAGCCTGAGCCGGTAGCCGTCGCCGGAGGAGCGCAGCAGGTCGCCCTGCGCCCGGCTGGCCCGGCTGGGCTCCAGGGCCCGGCGCAGGCCGGCCACGTAGGTGTGCACGACGTTGACCGCGCTGCTCGGGGCCTGCTCGCCCCACAGCGCGTCGATGATCTGGTCCCGGCCCACGACTGTGTTGCGCCCCAGCACCAGGACCGTGAACACGACCCGCTGCTTGGGCGCCCCCAGCGCCACCTCCTGGCCGTCCCGGCTGGCGCGCAGCGCGCCCAGCAGCTCGAACCACCAGGTCGATCCGTCCGACAAGCGATCAGCCCTCCATGCCGCCACGGCGCGGCGGTCGAAGCCTAATCGGGCCTCCAGACGTACTCCAGAGGTTGTGTGGACGGATCAGTAATCATTGTTACCAGTTCCACCCGATGGAACCAGCCGGAGCCCGCAAGCTCCCCACCGACGACGCGGGCCGATCGATGTGCAGAGGGCAACAGCCCGCGGCGGCGGAACATCGATCGGTTCGCGTCCCCCAGTGACCGGCCTCGGACGCGCGCCTTCGTCCGAGGCCGCTCTCATGCGCCGTGGGGTCGGGCGCCCCACGGCGCCGACGGCTCGCGCGGGCCTCAGGCCCGCCGGAACCCGTCCCGGCTGGCGGTGGCCAGAAAACGGCGCCAGCTCGACTCGCCGACCAGCAGCGCGCCGCCGGCCGGGTTCTTGGAGTCGCGCACGGCGGTGTCCGCCCCGGCGAAGGCGATTTCCACGCAGCAGACGTCGCGGGGACCGCTGAAGCTGCTCTTGCGCCAGGTCAGGTCGGCCTGGGTTTCGATCACGACAGCACACTCCTTGGTTGCAGCCCCTCGCCCGCCTGCCGCACGGACCGGCCGGGGCCTAGTCGAATTGACTGGCCGCGTCCGCGATGAAGGCGATCGAGTCCTTGGGGCTGAGCCCCGCGGCGACCAGATGCCCCCACAGCATCGAGTAGTAGTCGACCTCATCGGCGTTCTCCTGGAACGTCCCGTCGACCGTTCCTTCGACGTAGACCACGTCTCGGTCGGCGGGATCGGGGAATTCCATGATCACGAATGACGCGCCCATACCGGGGTACGAGCGGTGTGCGAAAGGGATCACCTGGAAGGTGACGTTCGGCCGGGTGGACAGGTCCACCAGGTGTTCCAGCTGGGTCCGCATCACGTCGGGGCCGCCGACCGGACGCCGCAGCACGCTCTCGTCGAGCACGAAGGACACCCGCGGCGGGTCCTCGCGCTCCAGGATCCGCTTGCGCGTCAAGCGCATCGTGATCCGGCGTTCCGCCTCGTCCGGCGACATGTCCGGCGCACCCTCGGCGATCAGCGCCCGGATGTAGGCCTCGCTCTGCGCGAGTCCGGGCACCAGCATCGCGTTGTAGGTGCGCAGGATGGCCGCCTCGGCCTCGAAGCCGAGGAAGGCTCCGCGCCCGACATCGCCGAAGGACTCCCACCAACCCTTGATCCGGGCCTCGCGGGCGATCTGCACGAGGTACTCGCGCTGTTCCTCCGGCACCCCGTAGAGCAGCAGCATGTCGCGCACGTCCCGGGGCGTGACCCCGACCCGCAGCGTCTCGATGCGACTGATCTTGGACGGCGAGCACTCCAATTTCTCGCCGACGTCCTCGATGGTCAGCCCGGCCGCCTCTCGCAGCCGGCGCAGCTCACTGGCGAGACGACGCTTGCGAACCGTGGGGCTCGGTTGCATGGTCACCTGTCAACCGCCTTTCGCACGAAACTCAGTGTGGAACGGGACTTGAGGGCCGGCAAAGGCCTGTCATCCAATCGTGTAGTGCAACTTGCAGAAACCCGTCGTGCGGTCGCAGGCTGCTAGCCAACACGCCGCTCCGGGGATGTCAAGCGGGTGCCACCCACCAACCGTGGAAGGACCAAGGATGACCGAGTTCACCGGACGTCGTTGGGACATCGCCTGCCTGGACGCGCTGGACCGGAAGCGGCAGGTGCAGGTGTGGTCCGGACCCGGCCGGATCGTCATGATCTCACCGCCCGCCGAGACCTCCACCCTGTCCATCGCCGAGGCGAACCAGTTGCGCAAGAGCCTGGAGCGCGCCATCGAAGAGGCCACCGCCCTGCTCGTGAACAGGGCCGGGTGACCCGACCCCATGCCCACCAGCGTGTTCAGTCAACTCGACAAGTCCCTGCATGAGCATTTGTCCGACCTGATGCGACTGGCCGCCAAGGCAGACGACCGTACCGCGATCGGCCTGGCCCGGGCCGAGCTACCCCGCATGGTGACCGCCCTCAAGGCCCTGCTCGACGAACACCAGCCCGACGAGAACGGCCGCTGCCCCACCTGCCGCACCCGCCGCTTCAGCCGGCGGCTGCCCTCCCCGTGCCGCGCCTACCTGGCCGCGCACCTGTGCCTGACGATCACCCGCGGCGAGGAGCAGCGGGCGACCAGGGACGAGGCGACCCCGGCGGCGCCGGCCGGCCGCCGCCATCTCCGCAGCGCCGGTTGAGGGTCCGACCAGGCGTTTTCTCCCCACAGACGACGCGGACCCCGAGTCCGTGGTCGATCCGGGTGGCGCTTCACCCCCGTACGCCCCCTCCCCGCGCCACCCGGGACACACACGCGATCCCCGCCCAACTCCCAGACCATCGCCGGGCGGGGATCGTGTGTGCCTACCGCACCCGATCGAGTGACCCGTTTTTCCCCATGTGGACCACATTCGACTCCCGGCGCCACACGTGGAGATAGCAGGGGGGCGAGGGGCGGGCGGGACAGGTGGGGCGCGACGACACAGGGGATGCCTGGCACCACCCGAGAAGCGCATGTGGCGAAGCAGATTACGACTGCCGGGCCAGCGGTCGGCCGTACATGAAAGTTCCTCAACTCCGGCCAGTTGCATGACATCGCCAATATTCTTGGCCACGTAGGTCGCGCCGCCCCAGGTCTCGAGTCGGTGACACCGACCAGACGCGCGCCCTCGACCCAGCTCGCCATGGTTGCAGAAGCCGGCGTCGCTGAACCCGCCCCCCGACGGGCAGCCCGCCAATACCCGGCCCGAACAGTGTGCGCAGCGCGGAGCCGCTTTGGACGGCCAGGACTTCGCCCGGTATATCCAAGGCCAGGGGCGATATGCGGAAACGGTCATGAGCAGCGGTTTTTACCCGAGGCTCACTCGATACTGGACGGAGGCGACGGTTCCGCACGCGCCGAACCGGGAGAGCCTGCTGTCCGAACAAGGGCTGAGCAGCGTCATCGACGGATTCGCCGCCCTTCTGTCGCAGTAGCGATCACGTTGGGTAGTAGGAAAACGGGCAAACTTGGCGGAACTCTCACCCAAAAGAGCGTGACCGGGACCACTTCTCCGGTCCAGGCTGAGGGTAAAGTAATATTTACAGTCCGTTGACCCTCCCAGGGGGTGACTCTCGGCATCATGGAGGTCACGGACCATCAGCCAACGAACTCTGGGGAGTCCAGCCTTGTCTGTTTCCGAGTCCCGCTCGAAGAAGGCGCATCCGGGTAACGAGGCCGACACCGGCCCGCCCACCGGTGTCCGGGCCGTGCTGCGGTACGACCTACCCGCGTCCTTCGTGGTCTTCCTGGTCGCCGTCCCGCTGTCGCTGGGCATCGCCGCCGCCTCCGGCGCGCCACTGATCGCCGGCCTCATCGCCGCCGTCGTCGGCGGTGTGCTGGGCGGCCTGCTCAGCGGCGCCCCGCTCCAGGTCGCCGGCCCGGCCGCCGGCCTCACGGTGATCGTCGCCGGGCTGGTCGCCCAGTTCGGCTGGGCCGCCACCGCCGCCATCACGGTCGGCGCGGGCCTGCTCCAGATCCTGCTCGGCCTGACCCGGGTCGGCCGCCTCGCGCTGTCGCTGTCGCCCGCCGTGGTGCACGGCATGCTGGCCGGCATCGGCGTCACCATCGCCATCGGCCAGCTGCACGTCATGCTGGGCGGGACCAACCAGGGCACCGTGCTCGACAACATCCTGGAGCTGCCGGCCCAGATCATCGGCCTGCACCCCGGCGCGCTGCTGGTCGGCGCGCTCACCATCGCGGTGATGATGCTGTGGCCCAAGCTGCCCAGGGTCAACGTGGTGCCGGCCCCGCTGGTCGCGGTGGGCCTGGGCACAGCGGTGGCCGCCGGCTTCCAGCTCGACCTGGTCCGCGTGTCGCTGCCCTCGGACATCATCAACGAGGTCGTGCTGCCGCAGCTGCCCAGCGGTCCGGTGCTGGCCATCATCGGCGGCGTGCTGACCGTGGCCCTGGTGGCCAGCGTGGAGTCGCTGCTGTCGGCGGTAGCCGTGGACAAGCTGCACGACGGCCCGCGGGCCAACCTGGACAAGGAGCTCATCGCCCAGGGCACGGCCAACATGGTGTCCGGCGCGCTCGGCGGCCTGCCGGTGACCGGCGTGATCGTGCGCAGCTCCACCAACGTCGCCGCCGGCGCCAGGACCCGGTGGTCCACCGTCATGCACGGCCTCTGGATGCTGCTGGCCGTGCTGCTGCTGGCCACCGTGCTGCGGCAGATCCCGATGGCCGCGCTGGCCGCGGTGCTGGTGGTGATCGGCGTCAAGCTGGTCAGCGTCGCCCACATGAAGCAGCTGTGGCGGCACCGGGAAATGGTGGTGTACGCCGCGACGCTGCTGGGCGTGATCGCGTTCGGTCTGGTCGAGGGTGTGCTGGTCGGTCTCGCGGTCGCGCTGGTGCGGGCGTTCTACCGGCTCACACACTCCACTGTGGAGGTCCGCCAGGCCGACGGCCGCTGGCTGGTCACCGTGCACGGCTCCCTGGTGTTCCTGGGCGCCGGCCGGCTGGTCCGCGAGCTGCGGGCGATTCCGTTGCGCCAGAACGTGGTGCTGGAGCTGCACGTCGACTTCATGGACCACGGCGTGTTCGAGGTGATCAACGACTGGCGCGTCGGCTACGAGCGCACCGGCGGCAAGGTCCGCGTGGACGAGGTGCTGGACAGCTGGTACCACCGGGCCATCGGCGGCCGGCCGGCCCGGCGCAAGTCCATCCGCTCCACGGTACCGCCGCGCTGGTTCGCCCCGTGGTCGCACTGGCAGCTGTCCACCCCGGCCGACGTGGAGCTGCCGGCCCAGGCCGAGGACGACGACCACCTGATCGCCGGCGTGCGGGCGTTCGACAAGCACGCCGCCGACCTGGTGCGGCCGTTCCTGAGCGAGCTGGTCGAGCGCGGGCAGAAGCCCAAGCAGCTGTTCATCACCTGCTCGGATTCCCGGCTGCTGCCCAACATGTTCACCAGCAGCGGCCCGGGCGACCAGTTCAGCCTGCGCAACGTCGGCAACCTGGTGCCCTCGCACGGCTCGGACGCCTCGGTCGGCGCGGCCGTCGAGTACGCCGTGGATGTGTTGGGCGTGCAGGAGATCGTGGTCTGCGGGCACTCCGACTGCGGGGCCATGAAGGCCGTGCTGGCCCAGTCGGTCGGCGAGGGTTCCGCGCTCTACGACTGGCTGCGCCACGCCGAGCCCAGCCTGCTGCGGCTGGCCGCCACCGCCGGCGAGGACGCCGAGCTGCCGGCCAACGAACGGCTGTGCCTGGCCAACGTCGCCCAGCAGCTGGACAACCTGCGGGGCTACCCCAACGTCGCCGCGGCCGTGGCGGCGGGCCGGGTCAAGCTGGTCGGCATGTACTTCGACATCGCCGCCGCCAAGGCCTTCCTGGTCGACCCCGACCGCCGGGCCCTGCGCGACATCACCGTGTGATCCCCGGGGTGCTGGGACGGCAGCCGCCCGCCCACACCACCCCCTCAACGCCAGGAAAGGCCCTTTCACTGCGCAGTGAAAGGGCCTTTCCTGGCGTTGAACGCCGGATCACAAGCGGTGGAGGTGGTGCGGTCCCCGCTGCTGCGCCACCTCCGGGCCTGACGGGAGCGGTGCGGTCCCTGACGCCGCGCCGTTCCCCTCCGCCTGACTCCCGGTCAGATCAGGCCCTCACGCACCGCGAAGGCCACGGCGTGCGAGCGGTTGCGCAGTTCGAACCGCACCGTCACGTCGTGCAGCAGGCTCTTGACGGTCCGTTCGGAGTAGCACAGCTTCTTGGCGATCTCCCGGGTGCTCAGGCCCTGCGCGATCAGGCGCAGCACGTCGGTCTCCCGGGCGGAGATGCCCGACAGCCGCAGCCCCCGCGGCTCGAGCACCTTCGTCTGGAGCCGACCGACCCGGTCCAGCAGGCGGCCCAGCAGGTCCGGCGGCATGGAGCCCTCCCCGGCCCGGGCCGCGTTGACCAGGCGGACCAGCGCGTCGGCGTCGATCTCGCCGCGCCGGGCCACTGCGCAGACCCCCGACTGCACGGCCGCCAGCACCTCGTTGTCGTCGATGTCCCCGGCCACCAGCACGATGCGCCGGTAGCCGCGGCCGCGCATGCGACGCAGCAGCGCGGTCACCCGCTCGTCGAAGCGGTCCCCCACCGCGAGCACGACGGTCCGGGCCGGATCGGCCTGGGCGTCGTCGACGAGCTGGATCTCCGGTCGCCCGCGCAGCGCCATCACGATGCCACCACGCAGGATCGGGTCGGTCGCGCACACGAATACCGCAGTGCGAGTCATGGTGTTTAGCACGAGATTCCCCTGCCTCCCCATCAGGCACGTCCAGGTTCGGCGCGCCGTGGGTCAACGATGCCCTTTGGGGCTTCCCGAACGCATGGGTGCACAGTCCCGAGATCCCGGGAGGATGTACCCAAATTTGGCCCACTACCGGGTCCTTTGGGTCACGGAGCGGTCACGGCGCACCGGTCGGGGCGGCTGGACGGGGCTGTCACCATGGCCAGCATGCCATCGTTCGACGCCATTTGCTCCCTCCGCGTGCACGAGCACGTGGCGGAGAGGATCCGCCGGCACATCGCGCTCGGGCGGATCGAGCCCGGCGCGGCCCTGCCGCCGGAACGGGAGCTGGCGCGGCTGTTCGGGGTCGGCCGGGCCACCGTGCAGCAGGCGGTCGGGCTGCTGGAGGCGGACCGTCTCATTGAGACTCGACGGGGCCGGGCCGGCGGTTCCTTCGTGTGCGCCCCGGACCTGGCGGCCACCGTCGGCGAGGTGCGGACCCGGGCCGCGGACATCGTGGCGGCGCTGGACTTTCGGCTCGTGGTCGAGCCGGCGGCCGCCGCGCTGGCGGCTCGACATCGGCGCAAGGCCGAGCTGGACGAGCTGAGGCGGCTGGCCGAACCCGGCTCCCCGCACCGGGACACGGCGTTCCATCTGGCGCTGGCCGCCGCCTCGCACAACCGTTTCCTGGTCGAAGCGGTGGAAGGCACCCGGCTGCGGATGCTCGCGGCGCTGCGGATGCTGCCGGTGAGCAAGGCTCAGGAAGACGACCACGCCGAGATCGTGGCCGCGCTGGCCGAGCGTGACGCCGCAGCCGCCGAGCAGCGGATGCGGCGTCACGCCGAGCGCACGGCCAGGCTCGTGCGCGCAATGCTCAGAACCGTCTAGGTCAGCAGGTGCCGACCCAGGCGCACTCCAGGCCGGAGCGGTGGTCGGTCGCCTTGCCCTGAGCCGGGGTCTGGGCCCGCGGCGCCAGTCGCGGCGCGTGCGAGGTGTCGTTGGCCCCGTTGTACTGGGCCAGCCGGACCGCCACGGCGTCCTCGACGTCCTTCACCGAACCGGGGATGAAGTTGTTGGACAGCAACGAGAACACCAGCTTCTCGCCGTCGGCGGCGGTGACGTAGCCGGACAGCGCGCTGACACCGGTCAGCGAGCCGGTCTTGGCGTGCACGTTGTTGGCGGCGGCGGTGCCGACCATGCGGTTGGCCAGCGTGCCGCCGATCGCCGGATCGCTGTTGCCGGCCACCGGAAGCGCGTTGTACCAGGTCTGGAACCACGGCCGGGACCGGGCGTTGATCAGCAGCTGGGCGAACTCGGCCGGGGTGATGATGTCCATCCGGGACAGTCCGGAGCCGTCGAACTGGTTGTACTTGTTGTAGTCGATGCCGAACACGGCCAGCTTCGAGGTCAGCGCGTTGACGCCGTCGTAGAAGCTGCCGCGGCCGAACTTGGCCTCGCCGGCGGCCTTGGTGATCGTCTCGGCGACCAGGTTGTCGCTGCGCTTGAACAGCGGCGTCAGCAGCTGGGTGATGGGGGCCGAGCTGTGGCTGGCCACCGTCGTGCTGGCCGCGGGCGCCTTCTGGAACGTCGTCGTGCCGGTCACCGACACGCCCTGGTCGGCCAGGGCCTTGCGGAACAGGTTGGCGACGAAGCCGGTCGGGTTGTCCACCGACATCTGCCGGGTGACCGGGGCCGCGCCGGCGGCGATCGTGCCGCTGACGGTGATGGTGTTGGCGCCGTGGACGCGGTCCACCGAGACGCCGGTGGACGTGCCGGTGGTCGCGGTGTTCACGATGGTGATGTAGTCGTTGGGCGGGTACATGCTCACCACCGCCGGCTGGCCCTGCGCGCCGGGGGCGACGATCACGTTCACCGCGCCCGAGGTGGAGTTGGCGTCCGGCGAGACGGTCAGCGCCGACACCTGGGCGCTGTACGAGTACGGCTCGTCGTCCCAGGCCCAGGCCGGGCCGAGGCGCTCGCTGTCGTAGTACGTGTCGTCGGCGACCAGGTGGCCGCCGACGCTGGTGATGCCGGCCTGCTTCACCTTGGCCGCCAGCGCCTGGTAGTCGGTCAGCATGGTGCTCGGGTCGCCGTAGCCCTTGAGGTACAGGTCGCCGTTGAGCGTGCCGTCGGACACCGAGCCGGTGGACCGGACCTCGGTGTCGAACGTGTAGTCGGCCCCCAGCAGCTCCAGCGCCGTCGCCGAGGTCACCAGCTTCAGGTTCGACGCCGGCAGCATCAGGTTGTCGCCCAGGCGGGAGTAGAGCGTCGCTCCGGTGTCGGCGTTGCGGACCACCAGGCCGGCCTGGGCCCCGGCCAGCTCGGGGTTGGCCAGCAGGGAGTCGAGGTCCGTGCCCAGCGCCGTCCCGTTGGCCGATCCGGCGCTGGCCGCCGCCGGCAGCGCCAGCAGCACGGCCGCGACACAGCCGATCGCGATGTTGCGCGAAGAGATTCTCACGGAGGTATCACGTCACACCCCGCGCTCCGGTTGCAAACCGGATTCGGAAAGTGACCCTTTTTCTGTCCGGGCAGCCCGACCGGCGTTGCGCCGGCCGCCCCCCGAGCCAATGCCCGAGTGTCATGAAGGGCCCCTTCCTCACGTTCAACGCGAGTAAGGGGCCCTTCATGACATCAGGTCAGGACTTCGTCACGCGTCCTGCTCGGTGCGGTCGCCGCTCCACAGGGTGTGGAAGCTGGCCTCGCCGCGGTCGACCCGGCGGTAGGTGTGCGCGCCGAAGAAGTCCCGCAGGCCCTGGATCAGGGCCGCCGGCAGCCGCTCGGCCCGCAGCGCGTCGTAGTAGGACAGGGCCGAGGAGAAGCCCGGGGCCGGCACGCCGGCGCCGGCCGCGGCCACCACGACCCGCCGCCACGACTCCTGCGCCTTGATCACCGCGTCGGCGAAGTACTCGTCGACCAGCAGCGAGGGCAGGTTGCCGTCCTTGTCGTAGGCCTCCTTGATCCGGTTGAGGAACCGGGCCCGGATGATGCAGCCGCCGCGCCAGATGGTGGCCATCGAGCCGAGGTCGATCTGCCAGCCGTAGGTGTCGGCGGCGGTGCGGATCTCGTCGAAGCCCTGGGCGTAGGCCACGACCTTGGACGCGTACAGCGCCTGCCGGACGTCCTCGACGAACGCGTCGCGGTCGGCGATCGCCGGCTTGGCCGACGGGCCGGGCAGCGTCTTCTGGGCGGCGGCGCGCTGGCCGACGTGGCCGGACAGGGACCGGGCGAAGACCGCCTCGGCGATGCCGGTGACCGGCACGCCCAGCTCCAGGGCCTCCTGCACGGTCCAGCGGCCGGTGCCCTTCTGCTCGGCCTGGTCGGCGATGATCTCCACGAACGGCTTGCCGGTGGCCGCGTCCACGTGGCCGAGCACCTCGGCGGTGATCTCCACCAGGTACGACTCGAGGTCGCCGGTGTTCCAGCTGCGGAACACGTCGGCGATCTCGGCCGGGGTCAGCCCGGCGACGTTGGTGAGCAGGTCGAACGCCTCGGCGATGAGCTGCATGTCGGCGTACTCGATGCCGTTGTGCACCATCTTCACGAAGTGGCCGGCGCCGTCCTCGCCGACGTGCGTGCAGCACGGCACGCCGTCGACCTGCGCGGCGATGGCCTCCAGCACCGGACCGAGGTGCTGGTAGGACTCCGCCGAGCCGCCGGGCATGATGCTCGGCCCGTTGAGCGCGCCCTCCTCGCCGCCGGAGATGCCGGTGCCCACGAAGTGCAGGCCGCGCTCGCGCAGCGCCTTCTCCCGGCGGCGGGTGTCGGCGAAGTGCGCGTTGCCGCCGTCGACGATCATGTCGCCCGGCTCCATCAGGTCGGCCAGCTCGTCGATCACCGCGTCGGTGGGGCCGCCCGCCTTGACCATGATGATCACCTGGCGGGGCTTCTGGAGGGACGCTACGAAGTCGGCGGTCGTCTCGGCCGGCACGAACTCGCCCTCGGAGCCGTACTGCTCGACCAGGGCCTTGGTGCGGGCGGCGGAGCGGTTGTGCACGGCGACCCGGAAACCGTGACGAGCGAGGTTGCGAGCCAGGTTGCTGCCCATCACGGCCAGGCCCGTGACGCCGATCCGAGCCTTCTGTTCAGTTGCCATGGGCCCAGCCTGCCCGCCCCGGCGCTCAGTTTCCAGCCGGGGCGGCTAAATCGATCTGGCACGCTTCCCTGACGTGTCCAGCCGCAGCAGCACGGCCAGCAGCTGCTCGCGTTCGGCCGGGTCCAGCGTGCCGAACATCTCCTCGGCCGCGCCCCGCTTGGCCTCGTCGATCCGGCTGACCAGCAGCCGGCCGGCCTCGGTCAGGCTGACCAGCATGGAGCGCCGGTCGCCGGGGTCGGGCCGGCGCAGCACCAGGCCCTGCTCCTCCAGCCCGTCCACGACCGAGGTGGCCGAGCGGGGCACGATGTCCAGCCGGCCGGCCAGGTCGGCCATCCGGATGCCGTCGCCGGCCCGCGCGACCACGCCCAGGGCCCGGCCCTGGCCGGGGGTCAGGCCGAGCGGGGCCAGCTGCTGCATCCAGCAGCCGCGGATGCGCTTTGCCACGTGCATCAAGGCATCCGCCAGTCGACCGGTGGTGGCATCGGTCACGTGAGCCTCCCGTTGCCGCGCCCCTGATACTGACCTAGCCTCATTATATGACAGGCTCATCATTCACGACGCAGGCGCTGGTCGCGACCGATCGGCCCTCCCGCTACCTGGTGCAGCTGTGCAAGCACTTCGGCCACAAGATCCAGACCGTGTGGACCGAGCACGAGGGCGAGCTGCACTTCGACCTCGGCACCGCCCTGCTGCACGCCCAGCCCGACGGCCTGCGCATCACCGTCACCGCCGGCGACGCCGAGTCCCTGACCCGGCTGGCCGACGTGGTCGAGCGCCACCTGGTCCGCTTCGGGACCAAGGACGAGCTGGTGGTCGCCTGGACCTCGACGGGTCAGGCCGCCTGACACTAGGGTTCGCCGGCATGGAGCTGCCTGACTGGGTGCCGGCGACCATGGACGTCACCAAGCCGAGTCCCGCCCGGATGTACGACTACTACCTGGGCGGCACGCACAACTTCGAGGTCGACCGGGACGCCGCCGAGCGGGCCATCGCCGCGATGCCGTACACGATCCAGGGCGCCCGGGGGAACCGCGACTTCCTGCGGCGCGCGGTGCGGCTGCTGGTCGACTCCGGCATCCGGCAGCTGCTCGACCTCGGCTCGGGCATCCCGACCGTGGGCAACGTGCACGAGGTCGCGCAGCGCCGGGATCCGACGACCCGTGTGGTGTACGTGGACATCGACCCGGTCGCCGTCGCGCACAGCAAAGCCATCCTGCGCAGCAATCCGCTGGCCACCGTGGTGCAGGCCGACATGCGCGACGTGGACGCCGTGCTGGGCCGCCGCGAGGTGCGCGACCTGATCGACTTCTCCGAGCCGGTCGGCCTGATCATGGCCTCCGTGCTGCACTTCGTGCCGGACAGCAGCCGGCCGGCCGAGATCGTCGCCGGCTACCGGGAGGCCGTGCCGGCCGGCAGCCACCTGATCCTGTCCCACATCGGGGCCGAGGACCCGGCCGACCGGACCGGCATGCTGGCCGACTTCACGGCCGTCTACCAGAACACCACCAATCCGGTCGTGCTGCGGACCAGGCCCCAGGTCGAGGCCCTCTTCGACGGATTCGACCTGCTGGAGCCGGGCGTGGCCCTGGTGCACCAGTGGCGGCCGGACGCCGACCAGGAGGTGCCGGCCGAGCTGCCGCCGGGCTACGGGGGCGTGGGAATCAAGGGGTAATGCGCAACCCCATAGGTCCGAAACACCTGGTGTTCAACTAGGGTTCACCGAACTCAGCACGGCACCCCCTACCGTGCCGCAGGACCCCGCTGTCACCCCCGGAAGGCATTTGATGTCGGACCTGAGCTACGTCGAGGCCATCGCCGTCGGGCTGCTCCAGGGGGTGAGCGAGCTCTTCCCGGTCTCCAGCCTGGGACACAGCGTGCTGCTACCGGCGCTGGCCGGCGGGCAGTGGGCCAAGGACCTGAGCCTGAGCGGCGACGAGACGCCGTACCTGGCGGTGCTGGTGGCCATGCACGTGGCCACCGCCATCGCGCTGCTGATCTTCTACTGGCGGGATTGGGTGCGCATCGTCCGCGGCCTGTGGACGTCCATCGTCACACGGAAGATCGAGAACTCCGAGCAGCGGCTGGGCTGGCTGCTGGTGGTCGGCACCATCCCCGTCGGCATCGCCGGCATCGCGCTGGACCACCTGGTCCGCAGCGTGCTCGGCAAACCCGTGCCGACCGCGATCTTCCTGGCGTTGAACGGCCTCGTGCTGCTGGCCGTCGAGCGGTTGCAGCACCGTCGCCGCGTGGCCGAGGACATCCCGGGTTCGCCGGACCAGACAATGGTCATTCCCAACGCCGCGTTCTCCTCCGGCGACACCGCGCCGCTGCACGCCATCACCGCCGAGCCGCTGTCCGCCGACGAGGCGTCCGAGCGACGGCTGTCCAAGCTCAGCTGGAAGGAAGCCGTGCTGGTCGGCGGCGCCCAGGCGCTGGCCCTGCTGCCCGGCATCAGCCGCTCCGGCATCACCATCGTGGCCGGCCTGACCCGCGGCCTCAAGCACACCGACGCCGCCCGGTTCGCCTTCCTGCTGGCCACCCCGGTCATCCTCGGCGCAGGCGTGTACAAGATGCCCGAGCTGTTCAAGCCGGCCGTCGCCGGCTCGCTCGGCCCGGCCCTGGTCGGCAGCCTCGTCGCCGGCGTCGCCGCCTATGTCGCGGCCCGCTTCCTGGCCTCCTACTTCGAGACCAAGACCCTCAAGCCGTTCGCCCTGTACTGCATGATCGCCGGCCTCGGCTCCCTCGCCTACTTCCTCCTCGCCGGCATCAACTGACCCCCGCTCAGCGACATACCGAACTGATGAAACGGTTTCATCAGTTCGGTATGGCTGTGGGCGGGACTCGCCGGGTTTCAGGGCAGGACTCGGAGGAGGCCTTCCTGGACGACGGTGGCGACCAGGAGGCCGTCGCGGGTGAAGAAGCGGCCGGTGGCCAGGCCACGGGCGTTGGATGCGCTGGGCGACTCGCAGTCGTACAGGAACCACTCGTCGGCCCGGAACGGGCGGTGGAACCACATCGCGTGGTCCAGGCTGGCGCCGAGCACCTTGTCGGTGCCCCAGTAGACGCCGTGCCGGGACAGGACGGAGTCCAGCAGCGTCATGTCCGAGGCGTAGGCCAGCACGCACACGTGCAGCAGGTCGTCGTCCGGCAGCTTGCCGTCGGCCCGCATCCACACCTGGTTGCGGGCCTCGTGCGGGCCGCTCTCACGGGTGATCCACGGCGGCTCGGAGACGTAGCGCAGGTCGATCGGCCGCTGCCGGTCCCGGCCCAGCTTCTCCCGGTCCGGGCCGAGCTGGGCCAGCCGCTCGCCGAAGGTGGGCAGCGTCTCCGGGTCCGGCACCACCGGCATCGGCTCCGCGTGCTCCATGCCCGGCTCGACCAGCTGGAACGAGGCCGACAGCGAGAAGATCGCCTTGCCGTGCTGCACCCCGACCACCCGGCGGGTGGTGAACGAGCGACCGTCGCGGATGCGGTCCACCTCGTAGACGATCGGGATGCGCGGGTCGCCGGGCCGGATGAAGTAGGCGTGCAGCGAGTGCACCTTGCGGTCGCTCGGCACCGTGCGACCGGCCGCCACCAGCGCCTGGCCGGCGACCTGGCCGCCGAACACGCGGACCGGGGAGTCGGCCGGGCTGACGCCGCGGAAGATGTTCTCCTCGATGCGCTCCAGGTCCAGCAGCGCGACCAGGCGGTCGAGCACCGGCTGCCCGTGCGGCACCCCGTCGAGCGTCAACGGCACCGACCCCGGAGCTTGGGTCGCTCCGGGGTCGGCCGCCGCGGCGCGAGCCGCTTCAGTCAATGGTCACTCCTAGGCGTGATCGTCCTCCCCCAGCCGGTGCACCCGGATGAGGTTGGTCGACCCTACGGTGCCGGGCGGCGAGCCGGCCACGATGACCACGAGGTCACCCGGCTGGTAGCGGCCGATCGACAGCATCGAGATGTCGACCTGGCGAACCATCTGGTCGGTGGAGTCCACCTTAGGCACCAGGAAGGTCTCCGTGCCCCAGGTGAGAGCAAGCTGACTGAGCACGTCCGGCTCGGGCGTGAAGGCCAGCAGCGGGAGGTGGGTGTGCAGCCGGGCCAGGCGGCGCACCGTGTCACCGGACTGGGTGAAGGCGACCAAGGCCTTGGCGTTGAGGCGCTCGCCGATGTCGCGGGCCGCGTAGGAGATGACGCCCCGCTTGGTGCGCGGCACGTGGGTCAGCGGCGGCACCACGGTGGACTCGCTCTCCACCGCCACGATGATCTTCGCCATCGTCTCCACGGACTCGATGGCGTAGCGGCCCACGCTGGTCTCGCCGGACAGCATCAGCGCGTCCGCGCCGTCCAGCACCGCGTTGGCCACGTCGGAGGCCTCGGCCCGGGTCGGCCGGGAGTTGGTGATCATCGAGTCCAGCATCTGGGTGGCCACGATGACCGGCTTGGCGTTCTCCCGGGAGATCTGGATGGCGCGCTTCTGGACCAGCGGCACCTGCTCCAGCGGCAGCTCCACGCCCAGGTCGCCGCGGGCCACCATGACGCCGTCGAAGGCCAGCACGATGGCCTCGAGGTTGTCGACGGCCTCCGGCTTCTCGATCTTGGCGATCACCGGCAGCCGGCCCTTGCCCACCCGGTCCATCACCTGGTGCACCAGGTCGATGTCGGCCGGGGAGCGGACGAAGGACAGGGCGATGAAGTCCACGCCCAGGCTGAGGGCGAACTCCAGGTCCTCGATGTCCTTCTCGGACATGGCCGGCACGGACACGTCCATGCCGGGCAGCGACAGGCCCTTGTTGTTGCTGACCGGGCCGCCCTCGGTGACCTCGCAGACCACGTCCTGGCCCTCGACGGCGGTGACCACCAGGCCCACCTTGCCGTCGTCGACCAGGAGGCGGTCTCCGACCTTGGCGTCCTTGGCCAGGTTCTTGTACGTGGTGGACACCCGGTCATGGGTGCCGGCGACGTCGTCGACGGTGACCCGCACGACGTCGCCCGTCCGCCACTCCACAGGGCCGCCCGCGAACGTGCCCAGGCGGATCTTGGGGCCCTGCAGGTCAGCCAGGATGCCGACCGCGCGGCCCGACTCGGCGGCGGTGGTCCGCACCAGGTCGTACACCTGCTTGTGGTCGGCGTGGCTGCCGTGGCTGAAGTTCATCCGGGCCACGTCCATGCCCGCCGCGACCAGGTCGCGCATCTTCTCCGGGGTGGACGTCGCTGGCCCGAGGGTACAGACGATCTTCGCTCGTCGGCTCACGTTCCAGCAGCTTAGACCGTCCTACTGGACCGATCCCGAACTACCCGGCGGTAATGTTGGGCAACTCCCTAGAAACGGCCCCGCAACCCACATTTCTTCAGCGCACGGTCACGCCTTCATCACTCCTCGTTCACCAAAGCCGCCGTCTCGTCCTGCGCGGCGACAGTCGCCGGGGCCGGCTGGGCGGCGCCGGCGCGCTCGGCGGCGAGCTCCTCCAGGCCGTAGCGGGCGACGATCTCGGGGTCGGACAGGTCGATCAGGCGCAGGTCCTCGGCGGCCAGGCGCGCGTTCACCTGGTCGAGATGGTCCCGGATGATCTGCTTCTCGGTGTCGTTGACCTTGCCGCGGTGCGGCTTGCCGGCGTGCTCCAGGCTGCCGTAGTTGATCTTGGGCTCGCCGGTGGCCTTGGCCCGGGCCGGCTTGGCGTAGGACTTCTTGGCCGCCTTGAGCACCACGTCCATCGGGTCGTCGGTGGCCAGCTTGTCGAACTCGGCCAGCGGCAGCACCACGGTGCGGGGCGGCTCGCCCGGGGTGTGCACCTCGAAGCTGACGACCTCGATGCCCTTGTCGTCGATGGCCGACAGCTCGGACGGCGCCGCCTCGATCTCCACCGGGCCGTCCAGCAGCGCCGGATGCTGGGTGACGACGATCTTCACCAGCTCGCCGTCCTCGACGATCTTGCCGCTCAGGTCGGAGAACAGCACAACCTTCTGGCCCATGGCCGGTATTTCCTCTCGTCGGGGCGGGCGTGGACTAGGGGCGGAGTCTGCCACAGACAGCCCGCCGACCCGGTCCCACGACACGCCGGCTTAGAACGGGTGTTCGAGTCTAGCGTGGATCCACGTTGTCGCATTCCGGGCCGGAGGTTCGACGTATGGGCATGCAGACACTCACCTCCAAGGACGGCGCCTCGATCGCGTACGAGCGGAGCGGGCGGGGCCCGGCGCTCGTGCTCGTCGGCGGCGCCTTCATGACCCGACGGTCCTTCACGCCCCTGGCCGAGGCCCTCGCCCCCGAGTTCGAGGTCGTCGCCTACGACCGGCGCGGCCGGGGCGACAGCACCATCACCCCGCCCTACGCGGTGGAGCGGGAGCTGGAGGACCTCGCCGCCGTGCTCGACGCCGTCGGCGGCTCCTTCGTCTACGGCATGTCCTCCGGCGCCGCCCTGGCCCTGCTCGCCGCCGGCTCCGGCCTGCCCGTCGAGCGGGTCGCCGGCACCGAGCCCCCGTACCGGCTCCCCGAGCATCCGCAGATCCACGGCTCGTACGGGCCGACCCTCGCCCGCCTCACCGAGGCCGGCCGCTTCGACGAGGCCGTCGCCCACTTCATGGTCAACGGCGTCGGCCAGCCCCGGGAGGTCGTGGACCGGATGAAGGCGGACCCGTTCTGGCCGAACCTGGTCGCCCTGGCCCACACCCTCGGGCACGACAACGCGATCATGGCCGGCTACCGCCTGCCCGACCACCTCGCCCGCGTCACCGTCCCCGCGCTCGTCCTCAGCAGCACCGGCTCCGCCCCGTGGCTCCAGGAGTCCGCCGCCGCCACCGCGTCCGCGCTGCCCGACGGCCGGCACGTCCAGCGCGAGGGCGGCTTCCACGACCTTCCGCCCGAGACCCTCGCCGCCGAACTCACCGCGTTCTTCAAGGGCTGAGGTCCGCCGTCAGCGGGCCGGGCGTTCGCTGACGCCGACGTGGTCGGCGGCCCACTCGTTGAAGGGGCGGAGCTGGCGCCAGGCCTTGCGGACGCGGTCGAAGGAGCCGCGTTCGTGCAGGACGTCGTCGGGCTCCCAGGTGAAGGAGGCGTAGAGGGACTTGTGGCGCAGCAGGTCGATGCGGGGGTGGTCGAGCTCGTAGCCGCGGGGCTTGGTCTTGAGCTGCTCACCCCTGATCACGAAGCCGGCCTTGGCCAGCTTGGCGACGATCTTCACCAGCGCCTCGCCGCGGCGGGAGTCGTCGATGGCGGCCCGGAACCGGGCCAGTTGGTCGGCCTCCAGGTGGAAGCAGCCGCCGCCGACCATCAGGCCATCGGGACCGACCTGCACGTAGTAGGCCCCGCCGCCCCGCCCCTGCTCGATCACGCCCCCGCAGTGCGTCTTGTACGGCGTCTTCTCCTTGGAGAACCGCACATCCCGGTACGGCCGGAACACCTTGGGCTCCCCCAGCCCTCCGAACTCCGGCTCCAGCTCCGCCAGCAGCGCCTCCATCGGCGCCCGCACATCCCCCTGGTACAGGTGCTTGTTGCCGTCCCAGTACACCTTGGAGTTGTCGGCCTCCAGGCCGTCGAAGAAGTCGATGGCGTGCTCGCCGAAGCCCGTGAACGTCACGGGCAGACGATACGACCCACCCCCGACAAGCCGGAGTCGAGCGGGCGAGTCCACACCGGACAGCGGACGCCTAGCCCCGATCGTCGGGCGGGGTGGTGGCGCGGCCGGGGATGAAGGCGGCCATGAGGTGGATGGCCGGTGCGATGGTGCGGCGGTCGACGACGGCGAGGCCGAGGGACTGGAGGCGGTTGATGTCGCGGGTGACGGTCTTGTCGCTGCGGCCGGCGAACTGCTCGGCGAGTTCGGGGGTGAGGCGGCGGACGGCGTTGAGGGGGGTGGGGCCGTCGGGCAGGGAGAGCAGGAGGGTGCGCTGGCGGGCGGTGGCTTCGGTGTTGGGCAGGCAACGGAAGCGCTCGTGCACGAAGTTGATCCACGAGACCCGGAGCTGGTGGCGCTGCACGAGTTCGATCTGTTCCCGCAGCTGGTCGACGAAGCCCTGGGCGGCGTAGCCGAGGAAGCCGGTGACGTCGCCGTGGCGGGAGGCGTTGGACAGGCGGCGGTAGTACTCGGACCGGGTCCGGTTGTAGTGGTCGGACAACAGGTTCGCGGAAACCCACGGCACGAGGCCGCTGTTGGTCAGGATGGCGCACTCCAGCAGCCGGGCGGTCCGGCCGTTGCCGTCGCCGAAGGGATGGATCCACGCCAGGTACAGGTGGCTGAGCGTGGCGGCCAGGAACGCCCCGAAGAAGCGCACGGTCGCCGGCTGCTGGTCGTTGCCGTCGGTGAGGCGGGCGATCCAGTCCACGAGACGGTCCATCAGGTACGGCACGTCCCGCGGCGGAGCGCCCCGGTAGGTGCCGACGACGAGGCCGGTGGTGGTGAACTCGCCCGGCTGGACGTGGTCGTCGGTCTCCAGGTCGGCCAGCATCTGGCGGTTCTGCCGCTTGATCCAGTCGACGGTGATG
Organism: Kutzneria sp. NPDC052558; assembly: GCF_044547355.1. Taxonomy (NCBI): domain Bacteria; kingdom Bacillati; phylum Actinomycetota; class Actinomycetes; order Pseudonocardiales; family Pseudonocardiaceae; genus Kutzneria; species Kutzneria sp. NPDC052558. The sequence continues at coordinate 143,520 of NZ_JBIUAG010000019.1, read as the reverse complement.
GCGGTGCCGCCGTGCCGGCTGTTGTCGTCGACGGCCCGCAGCGCGGCGACGACGTTCTCCACCTCCTGCTGGAGGTAGCGCCGCGACGGCGGCAGGGTGCGGCCGCCGGAGATGATCTCGGCGACCTCCTGTTCGGACAGGGTGTTGCCCTCGATGGCGGTGGTGGCCATCGCTCCCTTGGCCAGGTAGACGGCCCCGAGCTCCTCGGCCACGGCGGGCGTGAGCGGGGTGCCGGTGAGGTGTTGGCACTGCGCGAAAGCCTCGCCCAAACGGGCCCAGAGCTGGTCTTTCACGTCGAAGTCGATGCGGTAGTCGAAGGTCAGCCATGGATGGCTGCCGAGGTACTCACGCTCCGCCGTCACCGGGCCACGGTAGATTTCACCCCCCTGGTTTGTCCACCGAGTTGTCCATAAGGGTGACCCGGGTTGTGGGCGAGAGGATCCGCCATGCCCGAAAGGGTGTGGGGCGCGGACAGATCGTGGACAGGGCGAAGACAGGCCGCAGACTGAGCATCACCAGGACGGACAAGGAGAAATCACATGCGGATCGGCTTCACCCTGCCCCAGTACGGCCCGGTGACGAACCGGCCGGCGGACATCACGAGGTTCGCGGCGCAGGCGGAGGAACTGGGCGCGGACGCGCTGTGGGTGGGCGACCGGCTGATGCGGCCGCTGGAGCCGACGGTCGGCTACGGCATGACCGGGCCGGGCCCGTTCCCGCCGGAGTTCGGCGCGGTGTTCGACCCGTTCACGGCGCTGACGCTGGCCGCGAGCGTGACCAACCGGGTCCGGCTGGGCACGAACGTGCTGAACGCGCCGTTCTACTCGCCGCTGCCGCTGGCCCGCACCCTCACCTCGATCGACCGGGCCTCGGGCGGCCGGTTGGTGGCGGGCTTCGGCATCGGCTGGTCGCCGGACGAGTTCGAGGCGGTGGGCGTGCCGTTCGCCGAGCGCGGCCGGCGGCTGGACGAGATCCTGGACGTGCTGGACAAGGCCTGGACGCACGAGGTGGTCGAGCACGACGGTCCACAGTGGAAGATCCCGCCGAGCGAGATCGGCCACCGGCCGGCCGAGCGTCCGCCGGTGCAGCTGGGCGGCTTCGCGCCGGCGGCGCTGGCCCGGATCGGCCGCCGCGCGGACGGCTGGCTGGCGGCGGGCATGCTGCCGGGCATGCTGAAGGCGGAGTACCTCAAGCCCCCGCTGGCGGCGATCCGCCAGGCCGCCGAGGACGCCGGCCGCGACCCGTCGTCGATCGAGGTGGTGCTGCGGGTCAACCCGGCGAAGGGCGTGGAGGCCAAGGAGATCGCCGAGGCGACGCTGGCGGTGCACGAGGAGATCGGTCTCGCGGAGGCGTTCGTGGAGCTGTGCTACATCGCCCCGGAGACCGATCACGCGCTCGAGGTGGCGGAGGAGCTGCTGGGCCTGCTCAGGTGAGCCTGGCCAGCGCCGAGTCGAAGGCGTCGGGGCCGACGTTGGCCCCGCCGTTGAACGGGTCCTGGAGCTGGTAGATGGCGAACAGCAGCAGCGTCATGGTCGCGGCCAGCACGCCGACGATGATGACGTGGGCGATCAGCTTGGGTCCGCCGAACAGGTAGGTGAAGATCATGGACAGGACGCTGCCGGCGATCATGGCGAACCAGGTCACCGCGTTGACCCCGCTGCCGTCGGCGGCGTCCAGCCGGTCCTGCCGGAACTGGTAGACCTGCCAGAGCTGGTTGGCCGCCTCGGTCTTGCGGTCCTTGAGCCAGTCGTCGCCGTTGTCGGCGGCCTGGTCGATGGCGTCGTGGATCTGCGACAGGTACTGCGCGCCGGGGCCGGTGACGGCGTCGCCGGCCTGCATCTGCGGCCACTCCTGGTCGCGCACGGTGGTGGCGTACTTGCGGGCCAGGTCGTGCACCTGCGCCCGGGTGGCCTCGGGGAACGAGTCGGCGGCCCAGGTGACCGCGACCAGGCTGTTGGCCTCCTGCTGGGCGTTGTCCTGGGCCGAGTTGACCGCGTCGAACAGCGAGATCAGCACGAACGCGACCAACACCGCCTGCAGGCCGCCGACAATCACGAAGACGTTGCCGGCCGACTCGTTGTTCGAAGACCTCCCATCACCGGAGGTAAGTCGGTGTATCAGCACGGTGAGCGCGCCGGCGACAATGGCCACGCCGAGCACCCAGACCAGCCCTTGCAGGTAGATGTCCATTCACTCTCCTATGTGCTGACAAGAGATTCAAGCACCGTTACCGTGGGGACCGTATCCGCCAACTCGCTGAAACAGGAAATCGGTGCCGCGTGATCAGGATTCTCCGCATGACGGGGGCTCTATTACCCGTTCTAGCGATAACGGCGCTCTTTTCTCCCCGATCGGACGCGGTAACACCCACCGTGTGTGAGGCGATCCTGGTCCGTACGGGTGAGCACGGCGGCGGAACCACTCTTTCGAGGGTCGACCTGCCGGGTGGGGCGGAGACGGTGCTCGCCGGCTCGGTCGGCGAGATGAACGCGCTCGGTTACGACCCGTCACAGGATCTGGTGTACGGCATCGGCCACCACGGTCATCTCCTGCGCATCACCCGATCGGGCGGAGTGACCGATCTCGGCTACCCGCACGGCGTGCCGCGTGACGACCTCATGCTGGCCACCGCCGGCGCGGTGGTGGGCGGCGCGCTGGTGGTCCGGCTGGACGACCGGCTGTTCACCATCGACATCACCCCGTCGAGCAAGACGTACCTCAGCGTGACACGGGTGGTGCGGATGCGGCCCGAGGCCGACGGCCTGGACGACTTCGCCGTCGACCCGGTCGACGGGCTGCTCTACGGGGTGAGCTCCATGCACGGCCCGCCGGTCGTGGTGAGCGTCGATCCGGGCAGCGGCGCCGTGCGCACCGTGGCCACGCCGGCCGGCCTGCCGCACGGCACCGGCTACGGGTCGGCGGTGATCGACTCGTCCCGCACGCTGTACGTCCTCGACAACAACGACGGTCACCGCAGCCGGCTGTTCGCCATCCCCCGGGGTGGCTCGGCGCGGGAACTGGCGTCCGCGGCGCCGGTCGGCACCTCGGACGCCGCGGGCTGCCTCGGCATGCCGAAACCGCCCCCGCCTCCCCCGCCACCACCACCGCCGCCCCCGACGACGACCACCACCACACCGCCGCCACCACCCCCGCCCGCGAGCCCGGCGCCGCCACCGCCGTCACCCTCGCCGGCTCCCGTTGTGGCGCCTCCGCCGCCGCCCCCGCAACGGCCGGTAGTCGTGCCGACGACCACCAAGCCCTGGTCGGCGCCGGCGGTCAAGCCGGTGGCCGCGTCGGATCACGAGGAACGCACGAAACAGCGCCGTTGGGCGCTGGCCACGGTGATCCTTCTGGTCGGCGGCGGGGCCGCGACCCACGCCGCCAGCCGGGCCAGAGGCCGCTAGCCCGTCCCGTCTTTTCCGGTGCGCCGCCCGGCGTACCGGAAAAGACGGACAACATTCGAGCTGAATTCACCCGATCGCCACGCGCCCGAAGTGAAGAATGCGCATCGATATGGTCACGGCCGCTTGGCGAAGAACGCTCGGGCCGATTGCGGGGCCAGCAGCAGGATGACCAGCAGGATCTGCGCGACGCCGATGACTGGGATGACCGCGTGAAACATCGGCGATGACGACCAAGACACCGCGCTGAACACCACCGACAGCAATTGCGAGATTATGGCAAGACGGCGGGTCCACGGCCGTCCGGTGGGCAATCTCCACAACAGCAGGGCGCACAGCGCCAGCAGCAGGATGTGGAACACCGCAGCGGAGACGACCGCGACATCGGCGGAGCGGGCGATCTCGGCGGGGCCGAACTCGGGATGCTGCGCGGCGATCTGGGACCGTAGGTCGCCCTGGTCGGCCCAGATCACCACCGGCACCACCAGGTGGCTGACGGCGACCAGACCCAGCAACGCCAGCGCCCAGCGCACGGGTCTCGGCGTGGTGATCGTCTCCATGGTCAGGTTCCCCCTTCGTCGGTCCGGCGGGCCCGGGTCCAGCGCGGGCCGGCGCCGGTGCGGGGCGCGGCAACGGCGTCGCCGCGCTGCGCCCAGGCCTGGTTGAGGCGGGTGATCAGGGCGACCGCGGTGGCCACGTCCTCGTCCGACCAGTCGGCAATGACCTCGGCGAACACGGTCGCCCCGGCCTGCACGGTGGTGTCGATCTCCGCCCGGCCTTGCTCGGTCTGGCGCACCAGGAACGTCCGCGAGTCGTGCGGATCGGGCTCCACCTCGATCTGCCCGGCCCGCTGCAACGCGGTCAGGTGCCGGCTCGTCGCCGACGCCGTCAGCCCCAGCTCGGCCGCGATCTCGCTCGGCCGCACCGGCTGCCGCGCCGCGATCGTGCCCAGCACCCGCATCCGGGTCAGGTCCAGCCGCTGCGAGATCCGCCGGTGCCCCTGGTCGATGAGGTCCATGACCGCCCGCGCCAGCTCCCGATCGTTTCGTTGCGCCACGAAACGAGTCTAGCGGACGCTGAAGCCCCCGCCCAGGTGTCGGCGGGGGCTTCAGAACAGAGAACTACACCACGGCCAGGGGCAGCAGGTTGGGCTGCACCGGCGAGGGAAGCTCCGAGGAGCCGGTGAGGAAGCGGTCGACGGCGTTGGCGACCGAGCGGCCCTCGGCGATGGCCCACACGACCAGGGACGCGCCGCGGTGGGCGTCGCCGCAGGCGAAGACGCCGGGGGCGGAGGTCTGCCAGGCGGAGTCGACGGAGAGGGTGCCGCGGCCGGACAGCGAGAGGCCGAGGCCGTCCAGCAGGGGCATCTGCTCGACGCCCTCGAAGCCGATGGCCAGCAGGACCAGGTCGGCGGGGATGATCTCGATCTCGTCGGAGACGGGCTCGACGACGCGGCGGCCGGAGGCGTCGCGGGTGACGCGGACCTGGCGCAGCTCGATGGAGCGGACGTTGCCGTCCCCGTCGCCGACAAAGCGTTGCACGGCAACGGAGAACTTCCGCGAACCGCCCTCGTCGTGGGCGGGGTAGTTGCGGATGAGCAGCGGCCAGGTCGGCCACGGGGACACCGAGAAGTCCTGAGTGGACGGAGGCTCCGGGTACTGATCCAGCTGCACGACCGAGGCGGCGCCCTGGCGGTGCGCGGTGCCGAGGCAGTCGGCGGCGGTGTCGCCGCCGCCGATGATCACGACGTGCTTGCCGGCGGCGTCCACGGTGGTCGGCCCGTCGCCCTCGACGGCCCGGTTGGCCGGCACCAGGTGCTCCATGGCCAGGTGCACGCCGGAAAGCGAGCGGCCCGGGATGTCGACGGCGTCCCGGCCCCGAAGGGCCCCGACGGCCAGCACCACGGCGTCGTAGCCGGCCCGCAGCTGCTCGATGGTCAGGTCGACGCCGACCTCGCAGCTGGTGACGAACCGGGTGCCCTCGGCCCGCAGCTGCGCGAGCCGCCGGTCCAGCACCTTCTTCTCCATCTTGAACTCGGGAATGCCGTAGCGCAGCAGCCCGCCGAGCCGGTCGTCCCGCTCGTACACGGTGACGTCGTGCCCGGCCCGGGTCAGCTGCTGGGCGGCGGCCAGCCCGGCCGGCCCGGAGCCGACCACGGCGACGCGCTTGCCCGAGGCCACGGCGGCCTGGCGCGGCGGCACGAGGCCGCTCTCCCACGACACGTCGGCGATGGTCTGCTCGACCCGCTTGATGGCGACGGCGCCGCCGGCCTCGGGCGTGCCGGACAGCACGCACGCGGCCTCGCACGGGGCCGGGCAGAGCCGCCCGGTGAACTCGGGGAAGTTGTTGGTGGCGTGCAGGCGGTCCCCGGCCTGCGTCCAGTCCCCGCGCCGCACCAGGTCGTTCCACTCGGGGATCAGGTTGCCCAGCGGGCAACCGGCGGTGCCAGAGTGGCAGAACGGGATGCCGCAGTCCATGCACCGGCTGGCCTGGGTGCGCACCTGCTGCTCCCGCTCGGCGGCGGGCTGGCCGGCGTAGACCTCGTGCCAGTCGTGCACCCGCTCGGCGGCCGGCCGCTTGGGCGCCTCGGCCCGGGTGAACTTGAGAAAGCCGGTCGGGTCAGCCACGGGACGCCTCCATGATCGCCTCGTCGACGTCGCGGCCCTGGGCGCGGGCCAGTCGCATCGCCTCCAACACACGCTGGTAGTCGCTCGGCATCACCTTGGTGAAGCCGGCGGAGCGGCGCGGCCAGTCGCCCAGCAGCGACGCGGCCACCGCGGAGCCGGTGAGCTTGTGGTGGCGCTCCACGGTTTCCCGCAGCCACCGCAGGTCGTCGGCGTCGGGTCGCATCAGCTCGACCATGTCGGTGTTGACCAGCATCGGGTCCAGTTCGAGCACGTAGGCGATGCCGCCGGACATGCCGGCCGCCAGGTTGCGCCCGGTCGGCCCGAGCACCACGGCCCGCCCGCCGGTCATGTACTCGAAGGCGTGGTCGCCGACGCCCTCGGACACCGCGACCATGCCGGAGTTGCGCACGCAGAACCGCTCGCCGACCCGGCCGCGCAGGAAGATCTCGCCGCCGGTCGCGCCGTAGCCGATCACGTTGCCGGCGATGACCTGCTGCTCGGCGGCGAACGGGGCGTCCTCGTGCGGGCGCACCACGATCCGCCCGCCGGACAAGCCCTTGCCGACGTAGTCGTTGGCGTCGCCGACCAGTTCCAGCGTCACGCCCTTGGGCACGAACGCGCCCAGGGACTGCCCGGCCGAACCGGACAGCGTGACGTGGATGGTGTCCTCGGGCAGGCCGTCGCCGCCGTAGCGGCGGGTCACCTCGGAGCCGAGCAGGGTGCCAACGGTGCGGTTGACGTTGCGCACCGGCAGTTCCAGCCGCACCGGGTGGGCGTCCTCCAGCGCGGCCTCGGCCAGCTGGATCAGCGTCCGGTCCAGGGCGTGCTCCAGGCCGTGGTCCTGGCCGCGCAGCCGCCGCCGGGCCGAGCCGTAGTTGGTCGCGGTCGGCACCTCGAACACCGGCGACAGGTCGAGGCCCTTGGCCTTCCAGTGCTCGACGGCCTCGTCGGTGTCCAGCAGCTCGGCGCGGCCGATGGCCTCGTCGAGGGTGTGGAAACCAAGCTCCGCAAGCAGTTCCCGGACTTCCTCGGCCACGAACTGGAAGTACTGCTCGACGAACTCCGGCTTGCCGGTGTAACGCTTGCGCAGCACGGGATTCTGGGTCGCGACGCCGACCGGGCAGGTGTCCAGGTGGCAGACGCGCATCATCACGCAGCCGGCGACGACCAGCGGCGCGGTGGCGAAGCCGTACTCCTCCGCGCCCAGCAGCGCGGCGATCACGACGTCCCGGCCGGTCTTCATGGCCCCGTCCACCTGCACGGTGATCCGGTCCCGCAACCCGTTGAGCATCAACGTCTGCTGGGTCTCGGCCAGGCCGATCTCCCACGGCGTTCCGGCGTGCTTCAACGAGTTCAGCGGCGAGGCGCCGGTGCCGCCGTCGTGCCCGGAGATCAGCACCACGTCGGCGTGGGCCTTGGCCACGCCGGTCGCGACCGTGCCGACGCCGAGCTCGGAGACCAGCTTCACGTGGATGCGGGCCTGCTCGTTGGCGTTCTTGAGGTCGTGGATCAGCTGGGCCAGGTCCTCGATGGAGTAGATGTCGTGGTGCGGCGGCGGGGAGATCAGGCCCACGCCCGGCGTGGAGTGCCGGGTGCGCGCGATCCACGGGTACACCTTGTGCGCGGGCAGCTGGCCGCCCTCGCCGGGCTTCGCGCCCTGGGCCATCTTGATCTGGATGTCGTCGGCGTGCACGAGGTACTCGCTGGTCACGCCGAACCGTCCACTCGCGACCTGCTTGATGGCCGACCGGCGCTCGGGGTCGTAGAGGCGCTCGGGGTCCTCGCCGCCCTCGCCGGTGTTGGACCGGCCGCCGAGCCGGTTCATGGCGATGGCCAGGGTTTCGTGGGCCTCGGACGAGATCGAGCCGTACGACATGGCGCCGGTGTTGAAGCGCTTGAGGATCGACTCGACCGGCTCGACCTCCGCCAGCGGCACCGGGGTGCGGTCGGAGCTGAACTTGAACAGGCCGCGCAGCCCGCCGCCCTCCCGGACCAGCCGCTCGACCTCGTCGGCGTACTGCTTGTACACCTCGGTGCGACGGGTTTTTGTGGCGTGCTGCAACAGGAACACGGTCTCGGGGGTGAACAGGTGCAGCTCGCCCTCGCGGCGGTAGGCGTACTCGCCGCCGACCTCCAGCCGCCGGTGCGAGCGGTCGGTCGGGTTGTCCGGGTAGGCGCGGTGGTGCCGGACGGCGACCTCGGCCGCCAGCTCGTCCAGCCCGACGCCGCCGAGCTTGGAGTGGGTGCCGGTGAAGTACTCGTCCAGCAGCGGGTCGGCGATGCCGACGGCCTCGAAGACCTGGGCCGCGGTGTACGCGCCGACGGTGGAGATGCCCATCTTGGACATGATCTTCAGCACGCCCTTGACCAGCGCCGAGACGTAGCGGCGCACGGCCACCCGCGGCTCGATGTTGCCGCCAAGCGCGTTCTGGCTGATCAGGTCCTCGATGGTCTCGAAGGCCAGGTACGGGTTGACCGCCGCCGCGCCGTAGCCCAGCAGCAGCGCCACGTGGTGCACCTCGCGGCAGTCGCCGGTCTCCACCACCAGGGCGACGCGCAGCCGCTCCTTGGTGCGGACGAGGTGGTGGTGCACGGCCGACACCAGCAGCAGCGACGGGATCGGGGCCATCCGGTGGTCGGAGTCCCGGTCCGACAGCACCAGCGTGCGGGCGCCGGCGGCGATCGCCTCGGAGGCCTGGCGGCGCACCCGCTCGATGGCGTCGGCCAGCGCCCGGCCGCCACCGTCCACTTCGTACAGTCCGGAAAGGACGGTGCAGGCGAAGCCGGGCAGGTTGCCGTCGTCGTTGACGTGGATCAGCTTGGCCAGCTCGTCGTTGTCGATGACCGGGTAGGACAGGCCGATGTGCCGACAGGAGGCCGGCCCCGGGTCGAGCAGGTTCTGCTCCGGGCCCATCACCCGGGACACCGAGGTGACGATCTCCTCGCGGATGGCGTCCAGCGGCGGGTTGGTCACCTGGGCGAAGTTCTGCACGAAGTAGTCGTAGAGCAGCCGGGACCGCTTGGACAGCGCGGCGATCGGGGTGTCCGAGCCCATCGAGCCGATCGGCTCGGCCCCGTTCTCGGCCATCGGCGCGAGCAGGATGCGCAGCTCCTCCTCGGTGTAGCCGAAGGTGAGCTGGCGGCGCACCACGGACTCGTGGCTCTGCACCACGTGCTCGCGGTCGGGCAGGTCGGCCAGCTCCAGCAGGCCGGCGTGCAGCCACTCGTCGTAGGGCTGCTTCTCCGACAGCCGGGCCTTCACCTCGTCGTCGTCGACGATGCGGCCGGCCTCGGTGTCCACCAGGAACATGCGGCCGGGCTGGAGGCGGCCCTTGGCCACCACGCGGTGCGGCGGCAGGTCGAGCACGCCGGCCTCGCTGGCCAGCACCACCCGGTCGTCGTCGGTGACCCAGTACCGGGCCGGGCGCAGGCCGTTGCGGTCCAGCACCGCGCCGACCAGCGTGCCGTCGGTGAAGGTGACGCAGGCCGGGCCGTCCCACGGCTCCATCAGGCTGGCGTGGAACTGGTAGAAGGCGCGGCGCTTGGGGTCCATGGTGGCGTGGTTCTCCCACGCCTCCGGGATCATCATCAGCACCGCGTGCGGCAGCGAGCGGCCGCCCAGGTGCAGCAGCTCCAGGACCTCGTCCAGGGAGGCCGAGTCCGAGCCCTCGCCGTCGATGATCGGGAACAGCCGGGCCAGGTCGCCCGGGATGAGGTCGCTGGCCAGCAGGGATTCCCGGGCCCGCATGCGGTTGCGGTTGCCGCGGATGGTGTTGATCTCCCCGTTGTGCGCGACGTAGCGGAACGGGTGGGCCAGCGGCCATGACGGGAAGGTGTTGGTGGAGAACCGGCTGTGCACCAGGGCGATGGCACTGGTGAGCCGCTCGTCGACCAGGTCGGGGAAGAACGCCGGCAGCTGGCCGGTGGTCAGCATGCCCTTGTACACCAGGGTGCGCGCGGACAGCGACGGGAAGTACGAGCCCACGCCCGCGGCAACGGTCTCCCGCTCGGAGCGCTTGCGCAGGCAGAAGGTCAGCCGGTCCAGGTCCACATCGGACGGACGCGCGCCGTCGGCCCCGGCCAGTCCGGCCACCGCCAGCATGGCGAAGTGCGGCATCACCGAGCGCGCGGTCGGGCCCACGTCGGCGGCGTCCGGGTCGACCGGCACGTCCCGCCAGCCCAGCACCTCCAGGCTCTCCTGGCCGGCGATGCGCTCGATGAGCTCGACGGCCTTGGCCCGCTCCTCGGGATCAGCCGGCAGGAACGCGATGCCGGCGGCGTACTCGCCGGCCTTGGGCAGCGCGATCCCGAACACCTCGCGCAGCAGCGCGTCCGGCACCTGAAGCAGGATGCCGGCGCCGTCGCCACTGGTCGGCTCGGCCCCCGCGGCCCCGCGGTGCTCGAGATTGGCCAGCGCGGTCAGGGCATCCACCACGATGCCGTGCGACCGCCGCCCCTTGATGTCGGCCACCATGGCCACACCGCAGGCGTCCCGTTCCGCGCTCGGGTCGTACAGGCCCTGCGGGCCGGGAAGGGCGGAGAAGATCGTCACGACTCGAGACCTCCCTCGTCGTCCTTTTGCTTGCGCATCTCGGGACGACGGTGGCCCGTGGTTGACAAAACCTTAACAGTCACGAAACGTCGAGGCACCATCAAACGGGTGATCTCGAAGCGCTCTCCGTAACGATCTGGGCTACCCGGACGACATTGCCGCGGACATCAACCAGAAACTTCGGTTCGCGAAGCATAGCCGACACACGGCCGACATGCGCGCCTCGTGACCATGCCGTATCGGCGGTGATTCCAATCACAGCCGGTGCCCGCTTGATAGCGTCCGGTCGTGAACCGCACAATGCCCGCCCTCGTGGTGGCGGCCGCGCTCGCCCTGACCGGCTGCGCGACCCACAGCGAGCCTCCGACCAGCGCCAACGCCGCGAACTCGGCCTTCCCGGTGACGGTGACCCCGGCCGGCGGCCAGGCCGTGACGATCCCCGCCAAGCCGACCCGGGTCGTCTCGCTCAGCCCCACGACCACCGAGGACCTGTTCGCCATCGGCGCCGGACCGCAGGTCACGGCGGTGGACACCTACTCCGACTACCCGGCCTCCGCGCCGCGCAGCGACCTCGACTCGACCAAGCCCAACGTCGAGGCCATCGCCGCGCACAAGCCCGACCTGGTGGCGGTCTCGGCCGACAGCAACGGCGTGGTCGCGGGCCTGACCAAGCTCAAGATCCCGGTGCTCGTGCTGCCGGCGGCCACCGCCGTTGACGGCGTCTACGACCAGATCTCCTTGCTGGGCAAGGCGACCGGGCACACCGCCGAGGCGGACAAGCTGGTCGGCGACATGAAGTCGCAGATCACCGACGTCGTGTCTAAGGCGCCGAAGAAGTCGCTGAGCTACTTCCACGAGCTGTCCTCCGACGGCTACACCGTGACGTCCAAGACCTTCATCGGCCAGGTCTACGGCCTGTTCGGGCTGCGCGACGTGGCCGACTCGGCCGGCGGGGCGGGCGACTACCCGCAGCTGTCGGCGGAGAAGGTGATCGCCGCCGACCCGGACCTGATCTTCCTGGCCGACACCACCTGCTGCCAGCAGAGCCCCGCCACCGTCGCCGCGCGCCCGGGCTGGTCGACGCTGAAGGCCGTGCGCGACGGCAACGTCGTCGCGCTGGACGACAGCGTCGCCTCCCGGTGGGGGCCGCGCGTGGTCGACCTGGTCAAGGCCGTCGCCGCGGCCGTGCAGAAGGCTTCCTGAGCCCGATGGCCAAGCCGACCCGGCTGGCCTGGTGGCATCTGCTCGTGGTGCTTGCGGCGCTGGTGGTCGCGGTCGTCGGCGCGGTGCTGCTGGGCGCGATCGACCTGGGCTGGTCCCGGGTGCTGGGCGAGGTGTGGGCCCAGCTGACCGGCGGCCGGTCGCCGCTGAGCGAGCAGGAATCGGCAATCCTGTGGCAGTTGCGCATGCCCAGGGTGGTGCTCGCCGGGCTGGTCGGGGCGGCGCTGGCCTGCTCGGGGGCCACGTTCCAGGGGGTGTTCCGCAACCCGCTGGCCGATCCCTACCTGCTGGGCGCGGCCGCCGGGGCGGGCATGGTGGTGACGATCCTGGTCGTGCTCATCCCCGCTGCCACGGCGTTCCTGCCGGCGGCGGCGTTTGTCGGCGCGCTCGGCGGCGTGGCCCTGACCTGGGGACTCGGGCGCTCGGCCGGGGCCGGCACGGCCACGCTGCTGCTGGCCGGCGTTGCCGTGGCGTCGTTCCTGACCGCGGTGCAGACGTTCGTGCAGCAGCTGAACACCCTTACGCTGCAACAGGTCTACGGCTGGATCCTGGGTGGACTGTCCACCAGCGGCTGGGGCCAGGTGCTGACCGTGCTGCCCTATCTGGCCGTCGCGCTAGTGGTTTTGTGCTCTTGTTCGGGCCTGTTGGACGTGCTGGCGCTGGGCGACGAGGAGGCGGCCTCGCTGGGCGTGCGGCCGGGGCTGGTGCGGCTGGCGGTGCTGGGCGCGGCGTCGCTGGCCACCGCCGCCGCGGTATCGGCCAGCGGCTTGATCGGATTCGTGGGAATCGTTGTGCCGCACGTGATTCGGTTGCTGTTCGGGGCCAGCTACCGCGTTGTCGTCCCATTGTCGTTGGCCGGCGGGGCCATTTTCTTGATCCTCGCCGACATCGTCGCGCGGACCGCGCTGGCCCCGGCGGAATTGCCGATCGGCGTCGTGACCGCGTTTACCGGCGCGCCGTTCTTCGTTCTCGTGCTCCGGAGGAGATCGACGTGACCGCGCTGCGACTGACCGCCGTGACCGCCGGCTACCGGGGCCGCCCGGTGGTCCGGGACGTGAGCGTGCACGTGCCGGCCGGCAGCTGGCTGGCCATCATCGGCCCGAACGGGGCCGGCAAGTCCACGCTGCTCAAGGCGGCCGCCGGCCTGGTGCCGTCGGCCGGCGAGGTGCTGGTGGACGGCAAATCCGTTGCGGCGCTTGGACATCGTGAACGGGCCCGGGCCATCGGCTACGCCCCGCAGACGCCGTCGCTGCCCGAGGGGCTGACCGTCACCGACTACGCGCTGCTGGGCCGGACCCCGCATCTCGGGCCGCTGGGCCGGGAAAGCCACTCGGATCTGGAGGTCGTGGCCGGGGCCTTGGCGCGACTGGACCTGTCCACGCTGGCCGACCGTCCACTGAGGACGCTGTCCGGCGGTGAACGGCAGCGCGCGGTGCTGGCCCGGGTTCTGGCTCAACAGACCGGAGTTCTGCTGCTCGACGAGCCGACGACCGGGCTGGACATCGGCCACGCCCAGGCGCTGCTGGAGCTCGTCGACCGGCTGCGCAAGGCCGACGGCGCCACGGTGGTCAGCACCCTGCACGACCTCACGCTGGCCGCCCAGTACCCGGATCGGGTGCTGCTGCTGGACAACGGCGAGGTGGCGGCGGTCGGCACCCCGGCCGAGGTGCTGACCGCCGACCGCCTGTCCCGGCACTACGCGGCGTCGGTGACCGTGCTGACCGCCGAGGACGGCAGCCCGGTGGTCGCGCCCCGGCGGCGCTGAGCCAGCACCTCCCGCAGCCGGTCCCGGTCCAGGTCGCCCTGCCAGCGGGCGATCACCAGCGTGGCGACGCCGTTACTGACCACGTTGGTCAGGGACCGGGCCTCGGACATGAACCGGTCCACGCCGACCAGCAGCGCGATGCCCACCACCGGCACGGCCGGATCGCCGAAGGCCTGCAACGAGGCCGTGAGGGTGATCAGGCCCGCGCCAGTCACGCCGGCCGCGCCCTTGCTGGAGATCAGCATGAACGCCGCCAGGGCCAGCTGGGTCCCCATGGGCACGTCGTGGCCGGTGGCCTGGGCGACGAACAGCGCGCCGAGCGTGAGGTAGATGCAGATGCCGTCCAGGTTGAACGAGTAGCCGGCCGGCACGGTCAGGCCGGCCACCGACCGGCTCACGCCGGCGTTCTCCAGCTTGGCCATCAGCCGTGGCAACACCGTTTCGCTCGACGAGGTGCCCAGCACGATCAGCAGCTCGTCGGAGAGGTAGCGCAGGAACCGGAAGACGCTGAAACCGGCCAGCCGCGCCACCAGCCCGAGGATCACCACCACGAACACCACGCTCGTCACCCAGAACGCCACCACCAGCAGGGCGAGGTTGCCCAGCACCTTGCCGCCAAACGCGCCGACCGTGTAGGCGATGCCGCCGAACGCGCCGATCGGGGCGGCCCACATCACCACCTTGATCAGCTGGAACATCAGCTGCGCCAACGATTCCAGGGCTCGGATGATCGGTCGGGACCGGGGGCCGAGCCCGCTCAGCGCGATCGCCACCAGCACGGCCAGCACCAGCACCTGGATCGGCTGGCCGCCGGTGAACGCCCCGACGAAGGACGTCGGCGCCAGGCCCAGGACGAAGTCGGTGACGCTGGTGCTGGTGGCCGATGCCGACTTGATCGTGCTCGCGGCCAGGGCCGGATCGGCGGCCAGGTTGAGGCCCTCGCCGGGGCGCAGCACGTTGGCCACGGCCAGGCCCAGCAGCAGCGCGACGGAGGTCATGGCCATGAAGTAGCCCAGGGCCCGCGCGGCCAGCCCGCCGGCGGCGGCCAGGCTGCCCAGGCCGACGATGCCGACCACGACCGTCAGGAAGATGGTGGGGGCCGTGACCACCTTGACCAGGTTGAGGAAGAGGTCGGCCAGCCACTTCGAGCCGGCGGCCCGCGCCGGGAACGCCAAGCCGAACCCGGCGCCCAGCGCGATGGCCGCCAGCACCCAGAGGTAGAGCCTTCGCATGCCGCGAGGATGGCCCCGGACGAGGGCAGGGGACCCGTCCGGAGACCACCCGGCCGCGTGGCGTTACCCGTACGAACCGGATGCCGCCAGATCGGGAAGGGTCGGCGCGCCGGGAAGGTCACCGGCCCGCCGACCCCTGCTGGAGGGCGTGGACCGCGGCATCGGGGGTGCCGCGGCCCACGCCGCCGCCGGGCCGTGGCAGCGGCCTCGGGCGGCATCACACCGCGGCGACTCGGCATCGGGGCCCCAGCCGCCGCGCTCTTCACGCCTCTTTTTGTGTCATGAAGGGCCCCTTACTGACGTTGAACGTGAGGAAGGGCCCCTTCACAGCGTTGAACGTCATGATGGGGCCCTTCATGACGTTCAACGTGAGGAAACGAGCGTTGATCTTGGGGGAGCGCCGCGGTGGGCGGGTCGGGGGCCGGCCGCCGCGGCGCACCGCCACCGCTCAGGCAGTGACGATTTTCAGGCGGTCACGACCTGAGCGGCGGCGTCCCGCTCCGCGTCGACCGTGGAGGGGTGGTTGAGGACCTCCTTGAGGCGGTCCCGGTCCAGCTCGCCCTGCCAGCGGGCGATCACCAGGCTGCCGACGCCGGTGCCGATCACGTTGGTCAGGGCGCGGGCCTCGGACATGAAGCGGTCGATGCCGACGATCAGCGCGATGCCCACCACCGGGATCACCGTGCCGAACGCGCTGAGCGAGGCGGCCAGCGTGACCAGGCCGGCGCCGGTGACGCCGGCCGCGCCCTTGCTGGAGATCAGCATGAACAGCAGCAGCCCGATCTGGGTGCCGATGCCGATGTCGTGGCCGGTGGCCTGGGCGATGAACAGCGCGCCCATGGTCAGGTAGATGCAGGTGCCGTCCAGGTTGAACGAGTAGCCGGTGGGCACGGTCAGGCCGACCACCGAGCGGCTCGCGCCGGCCGCCTCCAGCTTGGTCATCAGCCGCGGCAGCACCGTCTCGCTGGACGAGGTGCCCAGCACGATGAGCAGCTCGTCCTTGATGTAGCGCAGGAACTTGAAGATGTTGAAGCCGACCCACCTGGCGATCAGGCCCAGCACCACCACGATGAACACGACGCAGGTGAGGTAGAAGGACACCATCAGGAAGGCCAGGCTGCCCAGGATCTTGCTGCCGAACGCGCCGACCGTGTAGGCGATGCCGCCGAAGGCGCCGATCGGGGCGACCCACATGACCGCCTTGATCACGCCGAACATCAGGGCCTGCAGCGATTCGAAGGCCCGCAGGATCGGCTTGCCGCGCTCGCCGAGGCCGGACAGGCCGATCGCCACGAAGATCGCGACCACCAGCACCTGGATCAGCTGGGTGCCGGTGAACGCGCCGACCAGGGAGCTCGGCACCAGGCTGAGGATGAACTCGGTGACGCCCTCGGCGGCCGCGCCGGCCTGCTGGAGCGTGCTGTTGGCCGCCTTCGGGTCGACCGTCAGGTTCAGCCCGACACCCGGGTGCAGCACGTTCACCACGACCAGGCCGATGACCAGCGCCAGCAGGGTCATCACGATGAAGTAGGCGATGGCCCGCAACGCCAGGCCGCCGGCCTTGGCCAGGTTGCCGAGGCTGGAGATGCCCACCACGACGGTCAGGAAGATGATCGGCGCGGTGACCATCCGGATCAGGTTCACGAACAGGTCGGCCAGCCACTTGGAGCCGGCGGCCGCGTGCGGGAACGCCAGGCCGAACACGATGCCCAGCACGATGGCCGCGATCACCCAGAAGTACAGCTGTCGGTACCAGGGTCTGCGGGCGGTGGTCGCCGTCGACATGCCCTCACTCCTTTATCGCCCGTACGTGGGAATTGCAGTGATCCTGGGCACAGGATCTTCGCGCGGCAAGGTTGCATGCGGAAACTTTGGGCTGACCTGACGTTGACAGCTACCCTTCCTGCCATGCTGGACCGGCGGGCGATGCTGCGCGGGCTGGCCGCCGTGGGCGTGGGATCCGTGGTGGCGGGCTGCTCCGGGCCCCAGGCCCCGGACCTGGCCCGGCTGGTGCTGCTGACCGGGCCGCCGGGGGCGGTGTTCCGGGAGGTGGGGTCGTCGTTGGTGGCGGCGTTGCAGCCGCACCTGCCGCGCACGGTCCTGACCGCCCAGGAGACCGGGTCCTCGGTCGACAACCTGCGGCTGCTGGCCGACGGCACGGGGCAGCTGGGGCTCGCCTCGCTGGACGCGATCGAGAAGGACACCAAGGCGCCGCCCGGGCTGAGCGCGGTGGGCCGGCTCTACGACAGTTTCATGCACCTGGTGGTGCTGAAGGACTCGCCGATCCAGTCCTTCAAGGACATCGACGGCAAGCGGGTGTCGGTGGGCGCGCAGGGGTCCAGCACCGGGTTCACCGCCGACCGCATGCTGGCCATGACCGGCGTCCGGCCGGACACCCGGCAGATGACCCAGACCGACGCCGCCAACGCGGTGGCGGCCGGGACCATCGACGCGATGCTGACGCTGACCGGCATTCCCACGCCGGCGATCACCGACCTGGCCCGCCGGCGCTCCATCCGGCTGGTCGACCTGAACCCCGAGGCCGACGCCCTGGCCGCCGCCTACCGCGGCCCCTACGTGCCGGCCACCATTCCCACCACCACCTACACCGGCGTCGACGCGTGCCCGACCGTGTCGGTGCCCAATCTGCTGCTGACTCGGGACGACCTCGGCGACGACGTCGTGCGGATCGTCACCGAGACCACCTTCACCGAGGTCGCGGCGTTCACCAAGGGGCATCCCGAGGCCAGCCACATCAACGTGCGCACCGGCATCGCCACCGGTGTCGTGCCGCTGCACCCGGGGGCCGCCGGCTGGTTCCGGGACGTGAAGCGCTGACATGCTGCTCCTGCTCAACGGGCCGCCCGGAGTCGGCAAGTCGACAATGGCCGCGCGCTACGTGCACGACCACCCCTTGGCCCTGAACCTGGACATCGACCTGCTGCGCGGCCAGCTCGGCCGCTGGCAGGACGATCCCCGGGCCGCCGGCCTCGCCGCCCGGGCCCTGGCCGTGGCCGCTGCCCGCACGCATCTGACGGCCGGCCACGACGTCGTCGTGCCGCAGTTCCTGGGTCGGGTGGAGTTCATCGAGGAGTTGGAGGCGTTGGCGGCCGCGGTCGGCGTCCGGTTCGTCGAAGTGATTCTGTTGGACAGCAAGGAAAGCGTGTTACGGCGCTTCGCCGATCGCAATGACGTCGCGAAGGCCGTGGACCCTTCGGAACTGTCCACAATGCACGACCGGTTGACGGCGCTGGCCGCCACCCGGCCGCGGGCGCGCACGATGTGGGTGGCCGACGGCCGGATCGACGACACGTACGCGGCGCTGACCGGCGTCCTTTCCGGCTAAGGATGTTGTGGTGGCGACCGGTGATCGCCGATGCTGGGCGGCATGAGGCGTCGGCTTCTCCCGGTTTCGGCGGTTCTGGTCGGCGCGGCCCTCGCGCTGGTGGGCAACCTGGCCACCAACACGGTGCAGGTGACGGCGGGCTGGGCGCCGCTGGTCTGGATCGCCACCGGCGTGCTGATCGTGGTGGCGGCGCTGCTCCAGCTCGCGAGCGAGCCGGCGGGCACGGGGACGCCGGAGGAGACGACGCGGGCGCTACGCGAGGCGGTCGAGGTCCAGTGGCGGTCGGAGGTGCGCATCCTGCGGCTGGCCGACCCGCAGCCGATGCCGGTGCGCTGGAGCCTGACCCCGGAGGTGGCGCTCGGCGGCAGCATCGGGCAGGTGGAGCTGGGCGGCGAGGTGAGCTGGGAAGGCACCGGGGAGGACATCGCCGCCCTGGTCGACCGGTTTCGCGGCCTGGAGCCCAGACGGCTGGTGATCGTCGGCAACGCCGGCGCGGGCAAGACGACGTTGGCGATCCAGCTGGTGCGGCGGCTGGCGGCGGACCGGCGGGACGGCGAGCCGGTGCCGGTGTTCCTGTCGGTGTCGGGCTGGGATCTGGTCGCCCACCCGACCTTCGAGGGCTGGCTGCTCGCGCGGCTGGTGGAGACGTACCCGGCGCTGCGGGACCAGGCCCGGCGGCTGTTCGCGCTCGGGTTGGTGCTGCCGGTGCTGGACGGCTTCGACGAGCTGTCCGCGACGGCTCGGCCCCGGTGCCTGCGGCTGGTGAACGAGGCGTTGGACGAGCGGACGCCGCTGGTGCTGACCAGCCGGACCCGGGAGTACGCGGAGGCGGCCGGCGCCGGCCAGCTGATCACCGGGGCGGCGGTGCTCGCGGCGGAGCCGCTGTCCGCGGACGCGGCGGCCGACTACCTCGACGCGATGCTGCGCCGCTCGCTCCCCCACCAGGGGTGGCGGCGGCTGCTGGACGAGCTGCGGGCCGGCCGGGCCGCGGCGCTGGCCGACGTGGTGTCGAGCCCGTTGGGACTGTGGCTGGTGCTGACGGCGTACGACGCGGCGACGGATCCGTCGGGATTGCTGGACGGCCGAGATGCGAAGCAGCTGCGGGCGCACCTGTTCGACCGGCTCATCCCCGAGCTCGTACGGACCCGAACGCCCGCCGCCGGCGATGACGACCAGCAGTTGCGGCCCCGGCAGGCCCACGAGGCCAAGGACGTCGAACACTGGCTGGGGCAGCTGGCCGAGGTGATGCGGGAAAGCCCGGGCGAACGCAAGCCGGGCCGGCTCAGCACCGGCAGCCGGGACTTCGCGTGGTGGCGGCTGTCCGAACTGGTGCTGCCCTTTCCGGTGCCGACACCGGTTTTCCCGCTCGCGGTGACGCTGGTCGGCATCGGCTGGTTCATGCTGCTCGGTCACGCGGCGATCGGGCTCGACGTGGTGAACTCGGCCGTGCTGGCGGCGATGGTGCTGGTCCTGCTCCATGAGGGCAAGTACGTCGGCCCGTGGTCGGACCACGATCCCGCGCCGGCGATTCGCGGACTTTCCCGGCGGCTGGGGGCATTGCCGGGTCTGCTCGTCCGCTCGCTCCCGTTCGGACTGTTCAGCGGCGCCCTGATCGTGTTGCTGGACACGGGATTCGAGTTGTTCTTCACCGACATCGCCACCGCGATCCTGGACGGACTGCGCATGGGCGCGTTGGTCGCGGCGGTGATGATCGTCGGGCGGCTGCACGACCGCCTGACCGAGTGGCTGACATCCGGGACCGACACCGTGGAAGCCGGCACGCCGTATGCCAACTGGCGCTCGGATCGGGCCACGCAGATCGTGCGCCTGGCGCTCGGCGCCGTGCTGGCCGCGGCCGCCGGTGCGGCCCTGACCGCGGGCAGTGACGGCTACCTGACCGCTGCCGCCGCCGGGCTCGGGCTGATCGCCGGGGCCTGCTATGCCCTCGCGACGGGAACGCACAACGCGTGGCCGGCCTACTTGACCGCCACCGCACGGCTGGCCCGCGGCAATCGCTTGCCCCGCAAGCTGATGCCGTTCCTGGACGACGCCCACCGGCTCGGCCTGTTGCGCGCGGTCGGCCCGATCTACCAGTTCCGCCACGCGGATTTCCAGGACCACCTGACCGCCCGGCATGCCCCGCCGCCACCCGCCCCGGTGGCGCCGACGCCGATCCCCAAGCACTCGCACCGGCATTCACACCGCCAGTTCTCCCCCACCTTCGAACGTGAATTCCGTGTGCCCAAACGACTGTTGGACGTCGCGTTCAGCCCCGACGGGCAGACCGTTGCGCTTTTCCGGGACGGCGCAACGGATATCGTCGACCTGACCGGCCACCTGGTGCGTCGGATCCGGCACGGGCTGGCGCCGCTGCGGGTGCTCATCCCGTCCGGGGCGATCGCGTTCAGCCCCGACGGCGATCGCTGCGCCGCCACCGGCTACACGGTCCGCCCCTGGCCGCCGGGCCGGATCGCCGGCCACGTCACGATCTTCGACGTCGCGACCGGCCGCGAGGTCCGACGGCTGCGGCACTCCTCGATGTGGATCCAGGCCATGGCCTTCAGCCCCGACGGCGCCCGCATCGTCACCGGCAGCGGCGACCACAACTTCGTGCGGATCTGGGACGTCCACACCGGACAGCAGGTCATGACCATCCACCACCCCGGCGACGTCGGCGCGGTCGCCTTCAGCCCGGACGGCCGCCGGCTGGCCACCGGCACCTACCTCGGGGGCATCGCCGACCACCGCAACACCGAGGTCTGGGACGCCTCCACCGGCGAAGCCCTGCTCCGGCTGCGAATCCACCCCACCCGCCACCACAACATCGCCGGCGTGGCCTTCAGCCCGGGCGGCGCCTACCTCGCCGCCGTCAACGGCTGGGCCACCACCGTCTGGGACGCGGTCACCGGAACCCAGGTGCTCACCGTGCCGACCGGCGGCGAGCACGTCGCCTTCAGCCCCGACGGCCTGCACCTGCTCATCTCCGGTTCGGGCCCGAGCACCGAACTGCGCAAGGTCTCCGACGGCGCGTCGGTGCTCACGATCGCCCACAGCGCCTGGGTCACCCGGGCCGTGTTCAGCCCCGACGGCCGCTTCCTGCTCAGCGTCGGCGAGGACCGCAAAGCCCAACTATGGCGCCTCTGGACATAACACCCCCGCGAGTCGCGCTCAGGACGCGCCGAGGGTTATGACGACGTCGAGGCCGGGGGCGGCGTCCTCCAGACGGAGTTCGCCGCCGGCGGCGGCCACCAGGTCGGCGCAGATGGCCAGGCCCAGGCCGGTGCCGGTGACGTTCTGGTGCCGAGGGGAACGCCAGAAGCGGTTGAGGGCCTGCTTGCGGTCCTCCTCGCCGAGCCCGACGCCGTTGTCGGCGACGTGCAGCTCACCATCCACAAAGGACACTCGCACCTTGGTGCCGCCGGACAGGCGGGCGGCGTTGGCCACCAGCTCGTCGAGCACGCTGCCGTAGGAGACGGGAACCCGTTGCCCCGCCGGCACATCCGTCTCGACGGCGACACGAAGCGCCTGCCACTTGGGCAGATGGGTGGAGATCAGCAGGGCGAGGTCGACGGTCTCGGCGGCGGCGTCGAGACGGGTGGCGGCGAGCAGGGCGTCGAGCACGTTGCCCATCTCCTGGGCCTCCTCGACGGCGATCTGGTGCGCCTCCCGGGCCGGCTCGGCCGGAGGCAGGTGCGGCTCCAGGTTGTCGACGGCCAACCGCAGACTGGCCAAGGGATTGCGCAGCTGGTGCGAGGCGTCGGCGACGAAGTCGCGCTGCCGGCGCAGGGCCGTGTTGACCACGTCGACCATGGTGTTGAAGGAAGTGCTGAGCCGGCGCAGCTCGGGCGGCCCGCCGACGTCGACGTGCGTGTCGACCAGCCCGCCGGCGATGGCCGCGGCGGCCTCGTCGAGCCGGCGCACCGGACGCAGGATCCAGATGGAGATGGGCCAGGCGGCGGCGATCACCGCCAGCAGCGGCAACGACCCCAGCACGGCCAGCCACCCCCACTGGGACAGGATGTCCGCCCGCAGCCGGTCGGTCGGCGACACGGCGACGACGGCCGCCACCACCTCGCTGTCCCGCCCCACCGGCTCCACCACCACCAGCGGCGCGGTCTCCCACGGCAGCACCGCGGACGGCGGACTCGGCCGGTAGCCGGCGAAAGCCGCGCTCAACCCGGCCTCCACCGCCGGATCCTTGAGGTTCGGCCGCTGCGGCGACGCCAGCACGACGTCACCGCCGGCGGCCACCACCGCGACCGGAATGCCGTACAGCTGCCCGTATCGGTTCAACTCGTCCCGCAACGCCTCCCGGCCGCCGGGCGCCGCCGCGCTCTCCACCAGCGCGCTCTGCGCCAGCGACGCGAAGCGGCTCACGTCGGCCAGCCGGTCCAGGTAGGTCGTCTGCGTCTCCCGCTCGGCCACGGCGTTGGCCAACGGCACACCCAGCGCCCCGGCCAGCAGCAACAGCAGCGGGATCAACACCAACAGCAGGCGGCGCAGCATCAGCCCACCAGGCGGTAGCCGACGCCCCGCACGGTCTCGATCCGCACCAGCCCGCCGAGTTTTCCGCGCAGCGCCGCCACATGCGTGTCCAACGTCCGGGTCGGCGCCTCGTACGAGGCCTGCCACACCTGGTCCATGATCAGATCCCGGCTCACCACCTGCCCCGACCGCGCGGCCAGCAGCGCCAGCAGGTCGAACTCCTTACGGGTCAACGCCAGCTCGCGCCCCTGCACCGACACCGCCCGGGTCGCGCTGTCCAGCTTCAGCGGGCCGACCTCGACGACCTCGGCGTCGGCCACCTCGGCCCGGGCCTTGCGGGTGCGCCGCAGCACGGCCTCGATCCGGGCCAGCAACTCGGCCGTGCCGAACGGCTTGACCACGTAGTCGTCGGCCCCGGCCCGCAGGCCCAGCACCCGGTCCCGTTCCTCGCCGCGAGCGGTCACGGCGATCACCGCGGTCCCGGAGTCGCGCAGCCGGCGCAGCACCTCGGTGCCGTCTCCGTCGGGCAGACCCATGTCGAGCAGCACCACATCGACCGGCGGCGCGCTCACCGCGTCGGCCACCGTGCCCACCCGGTGCACGTCGTAGCCGGCGTGGCGCAGCGCCGTGACAAGGCCCCGCGCCACCCGGTCATCGTCCTCGACGACGAGGATCCGCATGGACAGCGATGGTAGGGGCCGTCAGCTCTTGCGGTCGGCCGCCTCTTCGACCCGGGACTCTTCCGAGACCGACTCGTCGCCGGCGGCCTCGGCCTTGTCCGCGGTCTCGGACTCCCCGTCGGTCTTCTCGACGTCGACCTCGGTCTCGGTGTCGGTGTCGACCGCGTCGCCGGCGGCCTCGGACAACCCCGCCTCGCGCGCCTCGCGAAGGGCCACCAGGTCCTCACGCGGGCCCCGGTTGCGGGCGACGATCAGGTAGACCACCGCGCCGACGAACACGATCGCGGCCACGAAGACGTTGATCCGCACGCCGAACACCAGCGTGGCGGTGTCGTCGCGCATGAGCTCGATCCAGAACCGGCCGGCGGTGTAGGCGGCGACGTAGAGCGCGAACGCCCGCCCGTGGCCCAGCCGGAACTTCTTGTCGGCCCAGACCACCAGGATCGCCACGCCGATGTTCCACAGCAGCTCGTAGAGGAACGTCGGGTGCACCAGCTTCTCGGGCGCGCCCTGGGCGATGCCGTTGATCGGGTCGGACAGGCCGGTGGCCGGGTCGACCCGGTTGAAGATCTCCAGCGCCCACGGCACGTCGGTGACCCGGCCGTAGAGCTCCTGATTGAAGTAGTTGCCGATACGGCCGATGGCCTGGGCCAGCACGATGCCCGGCGCGATGGCGTCGGCCACCGCCGGCAGCGGCACGCCCCGGCGACGCGCGCCGATCCACGCCCCGACGCCGCCCAGCGCGACGGCGCCCCAGATGCCGAGGCCGCCGTTCCACACCTCCAGCGCCCCGATCGGGTTGCCGCCCGGGCCGAAGTAGGTCTGCCAGTCGGTGGCCAGGTGGTAGAGCCGGCCGCCGACCAGGCCGAACGGCACCGCCCAGACCGCGAGGTCGGTGACGAAGCCCTTCTCGCCGCCGCGGGCCTGCCAGCGGCGCTCACCCCACACGATCGCCACGATGATGCCGGCGATGATGCACAGCGCGTAGGCACGGATCGGGATCGGGCCGAGGTGCCACACGCCCTGGGGCGGGCTGGGGAAGCTGGCCAGGATCAGGTTGTTCGGCACGCGCCCACCGTACTTGAGGCTGTGTGACGGCTGTGTCCGACCCGGGTCCGTATCAGGTCACAAAGCGGTGGCCACCGGATTGCGCACGCCCTCGGCCAGTTCCTTGGCCAGTTCGGCCACCCCGGACTCGCCCTCGGCCGAGCGGGTCACGAAGGCCGAGCCGACGATGACCGCGTCGGCGAACGCCGCCAGCTCGGCCGCCTGCGCCCCGGACTTCACGCCCAGGCCGACGCCGATCGGCAGGTCGGTGTGGGCCCGGACCCGCCGCACCAGCTCCGGGGCCGCCGAGCCGACCGCGTCCCGCGCGCCGGTCACGCCCATCACGGACGTGGCGTACAGGAAACCGCTGCTGGCGGCCGCGGTCATGGCGATGCGCTCCTCGGTGGAGGACGGCGCGACCAGGAAGATGCGGTTGAGGCCGTGCGCCTGCGAGGCGGCCATCCACTCCGCCGCCTCGTCCGGCACCAGGTCGGGCGTGATGATGCCCAGGCCGCCGGCCGCGGCCAGGTCCCGGGCGAACGTGTCCACGCCGTAGTGGTAGATCGGGTTCCAGTAGCTCATCACCACGGCCTTGCCGCCGGCCGCCGACACGGCCTCGACGACCTCGAACACGTGCCGGAGTCGGAAACCGTTGGCCAGCGCCTGGTCGGCGGCGGCCTGGATGGTCGGGCCGTCCATCACCGGGTCCGAGTAGGGCACGCCCACCTCGACCAGGTCGCAGCCGCCGTCGATCATGGCCTTGAGCAGCGCGGTCGAGCCCTCGACGGTGGGGAAGCCGGCCGGCAGGTAGCCGATCAGCGCGGAGCGGCCCTCGGGGAGCAGCGGCATCAGGAGTCACTCTCCGGCACGAGGTTGAAGAACTTGTTGGCGGTGCCCATGTCCTTGTCGCCACGGCCGGACAGGTTCACCAGGATCACGGCGTCCTGGCCGAGCTCGCGGCCCAGCACCAGGGCGCCGGCCAGGGCGTGCGCGGACTCGATGGCCGGGATGATGCCCTCGGTGCGGGACAGCAGCATCATCGCGTCCATCGCCTCGGCGTCGGTCACCGGGCGGTACTCGGCGCGGCCGATGTCCTTGAGGTACGAGTGCTCCGGGCCCACGCCCGGGTAGTCCAGGCCGGCCGAGATCGAGTAGGCCTCGACGGTCTGGCCGTCCTCGTCCTGCAACAGGTACGAGCGCGCGCCGTGCAGCATGCCCGGCGTGCCCTCGGTCAGGGTCGCGCCGTGCTCGCCGGACTCGATGCCGTGGCCGCCGGGCTCCAGGCCGACCAGCCGGACCTCGGGGTCGTCGAGGAAGCCGTGGAAGATGCCGATGGCGTTGGAGCCGCCGCCAACGCAGGCCGCGACCACGTCGGGCAGCCGGCCGATCAGGTCGAGGCACTGCTGCCGGGCCTCGATGCCGATGATCCGGTGGAAGTTGCGGACCATCACCGGGAACGGGTGGCCGCCGGCGGCGGTGCCGAGCAGGTAGTGCGTGTCCTCGACGTTGGCCACCCAGTCCCGCAGGGCCTCGTTGATGGCGTCCTTGAGGGTGCGCGAGCCGGTCTTGACCGGGATCACCTCGGCCCCGAGCAGCCGCATCCGGGCCACGTTCAGGGCCTGCCGCTCGGTGTCGACCTCGCCCATGTAGATCACGCAGTCCAGGCCCATCAGCGCGCAGGCGGTGGCCGTGGCCACGCCGTGCTGGCCGGCGCCGGTCTCGGCGATGACCCGCTTCTTGCCCATGCGCTTGGTCAGCAGGGCCTGCCCGAGCACGTTATTGATCTTGTGTGAGCCGGTGTGGTTGAGGTCCTCGCGCTTGAGCAGGATCCTCGCCCCGCCCGCGTGCTCGGCGAACCGCTTGGCCTCGGTCAGCAGCGAGGGCCGGCCGGCGTAGTCGCGCAGCAGCCGGTCGAACTCTCCCGTGAACTCGGGGTCCAGGCGGGCCTTCTCGTACACCGCGGTCAGCTCGTCCATGGCCGCGATCAACGCCTCCGGCATGAACCGGCCGCCATAGGGGCCGAAGTAGCCGCGGTGATCGGGGTCGTGCTTGTCGGTCATGTCTCCCCAGGAGATTCTTTATCGACTGGGCCGTGGGCACGCGGGATGCGAGCCGGCGGTCACGAGCTGGGTCACGGCCGCCTTCGGGTCGCCGCTGGTGATCAGGCTTTCGCCGACCAGCACCGAGTCCGCGCCGGCGCCGGCGTAGGCCATCAGGTCGCCGGGGCTGCGCACGCCCGACTCGGCCACCTTGTAGGTGTCGAACGGCAGCCCGGGCGCGAGCCGGGTGAACACGTCCCGGTCCACTTCGAGGGTGTGCTGGTTGCGGTTGTTCACGTCGAGGACCTTGGCCCCGGCCTCCAGGGCCCGGTCGCACTCCTCGGCGTTGTGCACCTCCACCAGCGCCACCATGCCCAGCGACTCCACGCGGTCCAGCAACGCCTCCAGGGCGTTCTGCTCCAGCGCGGCCACCATCAGCAGCACCATGTCGGCGCCGTGCGCGCGGGCCTCGTGCACCTGGTACGGGCTGACCACGAAATCCTTGCACAGCAGGGGAACGCTCACCGCGGCCCGGACCGTGGCCAGATCGGCCAGCGAGCCGCCGAAGTGCCGCCGCTCGGTCAGCACGCTGATCACGCGCGCGCCGGCGGCCTGGTATTCCCTTGCCAGCTCGGCCGGATCGAGCAGCGGGGCCAGCTCGCCGCGCGACGGGCTGCGCCGCTTCACCTCGGCGATGACGCCGATGCCGGGCGCGTTGAGCGCGCCCATCACGTCCCGCGGCGCCGGCGCGGCCAGTGAACGTTCCTTGATGACCTCGAATGGGATTTCGGCCTGGCGCACCGCCAGGTCGGCGCGGACGCCGTCGATGATCGAGTCGAGCACGGTCACGCCAACTCCCCTTCCCGCCGCCACGATGCTAACCCCGCGAGGGATGCGACACGTACGGCGGGTCACCGAAAGACCCCCTGGTAGTCAAGGCCCTATCCGGTAACAATCACGCCGCGTGCCGCTTCCGTCACTGATTGGCGGTGGGGTCCGAGCCCGCGTCCAGCGCCTGCCAGAGCTCGCGGTCCGGGTCGGTCACCCGCCTGGCCTGCGACGGGGCCTGGTACTTGGCGCCGAGCCGGGGCATCCGGTGCCCGGATCGGACCAACAGGACACCGGCCAGCGTCACCGCCAGCCCGGCCAGCAGGGCCAGGCCGTGGCCGGCCGCGATCGCCACGTTCGGGTAAGCCGCCGGGTGCGCGGCGAAGACCTCGCCGGCCCCGTCGAAGGCCAGCCAGATCACGCCCACGCCGACGAGGAAGACCACGCCGCCGGCGATGCGCCGCACGAGGCCGCCGGTGGCCACCACCGCGGCGATCAGGGCCAGCGACACCAACGCCAGCGGCACCAGGCCGGTCTCCCGCTCCGCGCCGGAGAGCTTGGTGGTGACCACCCCGGACAGCGGGTCGCTGTGCTGCGTCCACGACCACGTCATCAGCGACGACACCCACAGCAGCAGCGAGGCCAGCGCCAGCAGGCCCACCACTGTCCAGAGTGGACGCCGCTCAGACATCCGCGGTCACCGACTCCCGGGCCGGCCGCAGCGTCTCCGCGGTGGCGATGGCGGCCAGCACCGCGCGGGCCTTGTTCAGGCACTCGGTGTCCTCGGCCCGCGGGTCGGAGTCGGCCACGATGCCGGCCCCGGCCTGCACGTAGGCCACGCCGTCGCGGACCAGCGCGGTGCGGATGGCGATGGCCGTGTCGGCGTCGCCGGCGAAGTCCAGGTAGCCGACGATGCCGCCGTACAGGCCGCGCCGGGTCGGCTCCAGCTCCTCGATCAGCTCCATGGCCCGCGGCTTGGGCGCGCCGGACAGCGTGCCGGCCGGGAAACACGCGGCCATCGCGTCGAAGGCGGTGCGGCCCTCGTCCAGCTCGCCGGTGACCGTGGACACGATGTGCATCACGTGGCTGTACCGCTCCACCTTGAAGAAGTCGACCACGTGCACCGAGCCCGGCTTGCAGACCCGGCCCAGGTCGTTGCGCCCCAGGTCGACCAGCATCAGGTGCTCGGCCCGCTCCTTGGCGTCGGACAGCAGGTCCTTCTCCAGCATCGCGTCCTCGTCGGCGTCCGCGCCGCGCCAGCGCGTGCCGGCGATGGGATGCGAGGTGGCCTTGCCCTCGCGCACCGTGACCAGCGCCTCCGGGCTCGCGCCGACGATGTCGAAGCCGTCCAGCCGCAGCAGGTACATGTACGGGCTGGGATTGGTGGTCCGCAGCACGCGGTAGACGTCCAGGGCGTCGGCCGTGGTCTCCATCTCGAACCGCTGCGAGAGCACCACCTGGAACGCCTCGCCGGCCCGGATGGCCTCCTTGGCCGTCTCCACCGCCGCGCCGAACTCCTCGGTCGTGCGGCGGCGGCGCATCCGCACCTCGGCCGGCCGCAGCACCGACGCGGTCGGCTGGGCCTCCCGGGACAGGTCCTCGGTCATCGCGTCGAGCCGGCGGACCGCGTCGTCGTAGGCGGCGTCCACCCGCTCCGGGGAGTCGTCCCAGTTGACGGCGTTGGCGATCAGGGTGATCGACCCGGAGTGGTGGTCCAGCGCGGCCAGGTCGGTGGCCAGCAGCATCACCATCTCGGGCAGGTTCAGGTCGTTCTCGGTCAGCTCCGGCAGCCGCTCCAGCCGGCGCACCGCGTCGTAGCCGACGAAGCCGACCATGCCCCCGGTCAGCGGCGGGAGGCCCGGCAGCGGGTCGGTGCGCAGCACCTCGATGGTCTCGCGCAGGGCCCGCATCGGGTCCCCGCCCGAGGGCAGGCCCACCGGCGGCGTGCCGGTCCAGGCCGCCTCGCCGTCGACCACGGTCAGCGCCGCCGCGCTGCGCACGCCCACGAACGACCAGCGCGTCCAGGAGCTGCCGTTCTCCGCCGATTCGAACAGGAAGGTGCCCGGCTGGTCGGCGGCGAGCTTGCGGTACACCCCCACCGGCGTCTCGGCGTCCGCGAGCAGGCGGCGGACGACCGGGATGACCCTGCGCTGCGCCGCCAGCGCGCGGAACTCCTCGCGGCTGGGACTGACCTCCCCGAAGGCACTGACCATGGCTGCCATTCTGCTCTACGAGGTTGACGCCGTGGGGACGCGGCCCTAGATTTCAATGGTTGTTGAAATAAGGAGTGCACGGTGACCGATCCGAAACGGCGGGGCCGCCGGCCCGCCGGCGAGGACACCAAGGCCGCCCTGCTGGCGGCCGCCCGGGAGGTCTTCACCGAACAGGGCTTCGACGGGGCCACGGTACGCGCCATCGCCGCGCGGGCCGAGGTCGATCCGGCGATGGTCAACCACTGGTTCGGCGGCAAGCAGGGCCTGTTCGCCGCGGCCGTCGAGCTGCCCATCACCCCCGCGTTCATCAAGCAGGCCGTCTTCGACGCCGGGCCACCCGAGGAACTGGCCGTGCGAGTGGTGCGCACCTTCGTCACCACCTGGGACAACACCGGCGGCGGCGGCTTCGCCGCCCTCGTGCGCAGCGCCGCCACCCAGGAGTCCGCCGCCCAGATGCTGCGGCAGTTCATCGGCATCGTGTTCGGCACCATGCTGCACGAGCTCGGCGTCGACCAGCCCGAGCTGCGCCTGGGCCTGTTCGGCTCCCAGCTGGCCGGCCTCGGCCTGGCCCGCTACGTGATGCGCCTGGAGCCCATCGCCTCGGCCGATGTGGACACCCTGATCGCCACCATCGCCCCCACCCTCCAGCACTACCTCACCGGCAAACTCCCGATCTGACCCACCCCCGGCGCTTGGAAGGGGGCTTTCCTCCACTCGGTGTGGAGGAAAGCCCCCTTCCAAGCGGCCCTGTGTGACGCGGGGGTCAGT
>NZ_JBIUAG010000019.1:94251-113306 GCF_044547355.1 Kutzneria sp. NPDC052558 | reverse complement strand
AACCCCCCTAAGGCCCCCCCCCCCGGCTGTGGCACGGGGGTATCCCTCCACTCGGAGTGGAGGAAAGCCCCCTTCCAAGCGGCGGGTCGGTGCTACAGGAGCTGGTCGGCGTCGAAGCAGGTTCGGTCGCCGGTGTGGCAGGCGCCGCCTTCCTGGTCCACCACCAGCAAGATCGTGTCGCCGTCGCAGTCCAGGCGCACCTCGTGCACCCGCTGGGTGTGGCCCGAGGTCTCGCCCTTGATCCACTGCTGCTGCCGGCTGCGCGAGTAGTACGTCGCCTCGCGGGTGGTCAGCGTGCGGTGCAGCGCCGCGTCGTCCATCCACGCCACCATCAGCACCTCGCCGGTGCCGCGCTGCTGCGCCACCGCGCACACCAGGCCGTCGGCGTTGCGCTTGAGCCGCTGGGCGATCTTCGGGTCGAGCGTGTCGGTCATCTCGTGCTTCCCAGGTGTCGTCGGGCCGGCAGGGTGATCTGGAGGACCAGCGCGTACACATGGGCCGCGGCCAGCACCCCGCACAGCACCGCCAGCCAGATCTCGAAGGCCAGCAAGGCGAACGAGGCGTAGACGATCGCCACCAGCACCGTCCACAGTAGAGCCGGGATCCGCGCCGGCCGCACCCCGGCCAACAGCGCCGCCCCCAGCCCGAGGCTGATCACCGCGATCGGGGCCGGCAGGATCAGCGAGCCCAGGTCCCCGGCCTGCAGGCCCAGCACCACGAAGGTCAGCAGGAACAGCAGCCCGCCGCCGGCCAGCACCAGCGAGGCGATCTTGATCTCCAGGGGCGCGGCCGACCCCGGCAGCACCTGCTTCACCGGATCACCGCCCCCGCGCCGCGCAGCTCGTCCTTCACCTCGCCGATGCTGAGCGTGCCGAAGTGGAACACGCTCGCCGCCAGCACCGCGTCCGCGCCCGCCTCGATCGCCGGCGGGAAGTGGTCCACCTGGCCCGCGCCGCCGCTGGCGATCAGCGGCACGCTCACCATGGCCCGCACCAGCCGGATGAGCTCCAGGTCGAAGCCGGCCTTCGTGCCGTCCGCGTCCATCGAGTTCAGCAGGATCTCGCCGACCCCCAGTTCCTGGCCGCGGGCCGCCCACTCCACCGCGTCGATGCCCGTGCCGCGGCGGCCGCCGTGCGTGGTCACCTCGAAGCCCGACGGCGTCGGCTGCCCGTCGATCGGCACTCGCCGCGCGTCCACCGACAGCACGATGCACTGCGCCCCGAACCGCTGCGACGCCTCCCGCAGCAGCTCCGGCCGGGCGATCGCCGCCGTGTTGATGCTCACCTTGTCCGCCCCGGCCCGCAGCAGCCGGTCCACGTCCTCCGGCGCCCGCACCCCGCCGCCCACCGTCAGCGGGATGAACACCTGCTCCGCCGTGCGCCGGACCACGTCGTAGGTCGTCTCCCGGTCCGAGGACGAGGCCGTCACGTCCAGGAAGGTCAGCTCGTCCGCCCCCGCCGCGTCATAGGCCGCCGCCAGCTCCACCGGATCCCCCGCGTCCCGCAGGTCGGTGAAGTTGACGCCTTTGACCACACGGCCCCGGTCGACGTCGAGACAGGGGATGACACGGACTGCGACGGGCATGCCCCCAGCCTACGGGGCCATCGGCGGGATCAAGGCGTCCAGGTCGACTCGGACAGGGAACGGCGCCGAGGTCGTGAACACACCGGTGACACCGCCGTTGTCCTGGTAGCCGAACTCACCGGCCAGATGACAGTCGACGAGCGAGATCGGGTCGTCGAGGTCGATGATCCAGTAGTGCCGGATACCCGCGTCGGCGTACTCATGCCGCTTGATGACATTGTCCATTCGGACCGAGCCCCGCGACACGATCTCCACGACCACATGCACCCCAGCGGCACGGATGACCTTGCCGTCCTTCTCGGCCTGGTGGTAGGCCGACCAGTCGGCGATGATCAGATCAGGCCGGCGGACCTGGCCCGGCTCGTCGGGTGGAAGCAGCTCCAAGTTGATGTCGATATCCGGGAGCGCGCAGACAGTGGCCGGCAGCTGCGGCTTCAGCTGATCACGAAGCTCGGCCATGGCCAATACGTGCCGCGGCCGCGGCGAAGGGCTCATCACGAGCCAGCCCTCCTGGAGTTCCCAGCGGTGTTCGCTGTCTTCGGGCAGGCTTTCATACTCGGCAATCGTCATCGGCTGATCGAACCCGGGCGACGACGGCCGGCCCTGAGGCAACGCGGTCACAGCAACTCCTCACGTCTGTCCGAAGTCTGGCACACCTCGACCGGTCAATCCCTCGTTCGAGCCGGGTGACCCCCGGTCGTGGGGACTGAATACCGAGTTCCGGGCCGCTATCGTCACGGAATGTGGCAATCACCGAGGTGGACCGCCTGTCGGCGGGGAAGTACCTGCTCCTGACCACGTTCCGCAAGGACGGCACGCCGGTGCCGACGCCGGTGTGGGTGACCAGGGACGACGACCGGCTGCTGGTGTGGACGGGGGCGAGCTCGGGCAAGGTGAAGCGGATCCGCCGGGACGGGCACGTGGAGCTGGCGCCGTGCGACGCGCGGGGCAAGGCGACGGGGCCGGCGGTGGCGGGCAGCGCGCAGCTGCTGGACGAGGTCGGCACGGCGACGGCGAAGCAGCTGATCGTGAAGAAGTTTCCCCTGACCGGGCGACTGCTGATTCTCGCCAGCACGATCCGCCGGGGCGCGCGGGGCACGGTGGGCATCGCCATCGAGCCGTCAACTAACGGTTGACGCATGCCAGAAAGTCAACCTACAGTTGACGGCATGAGCACACCGCGACTCGACGACATGATCAACCTGGTCGCCCAGCTCCATCCCGAGGGCGACCCGCTGGAGCGGCTCTCCGAGGCGGTCCGCCAGGCCGACCACCTCGGGGAGCTGTCCGACCACCTGGTCGGCCACTTCGTCGACCAGGCCCGCCGGGCCGGCGCGACCTGGACCGACATCGGACGCAGCATGGGGGTGAGCAAGCAGGCGGCGCAGAAACGCTTCGTGCCCAAGGAAGAGCCCATGGACTGGGGCCCGTTCAGCCGGTTCACCGACCTCGCCCGGCAGGTGGTGGTCGGGGCCCAGGCCGAGGCCGTCGCCGCCGGCCACCGCTACATCGGCACCGAGCACGTGCTGCTGGGCCTGATCGCCACCCACAAGGGCCTGGCCTCGAAGGCGCTGATCGCCCAGGGCATCACCGAGGAGCAGATCCGGGCGGCGGTGAAGATCGCCGCGCCCCACACCGACGAGAAGATCACCGAGCAGATCCCCTTCACCCCGCGCGTGCGCAAGGTGCTGGAGCTCGCGGTGCGCGAAGCCCTGCGGCTGGGGCACAACTTCGTCGGCACCGAGCACCTGCTGCTCGGCCTGATCGCCGAGGCCGACGGCATCGGCCCGCAGGTGCTCAACGGCCTCGGCCTCGACGCCGACGAGTTGGAGCGCTTGATCCTGGCGAAGGTCAGCGAACTGCGGAAAGAGCGTCAGGGAGAGTGAACGCGCCGGCGTAGAGGGCCTTGCCGACGATCGCGCCCTCGACGCCGTCCGCGGCCAGCCCGGCCAGCGCGACCAGATCGTCCACACTGGACACACCGCCGGAGGCGATCACCGGGGCGTCGGTCCGGTCGCACACCGCCCGCAGCAGCTCCAGGTTGGGGCCGCGCAGGGTGCCGTCCTTGCTCACGTCGGTCACCACGTAGCGGGAGCAGCCGTCCCGGTCCAGCCGGTCCAGCACGTCCCACAGGTCGCCGCCGTCGCTGGTCCAGCCGCGGGCGGCCAGCCGGTGCCCCTGTTCGGTGATCCGCACGTCCAGCCCGACCGCCACCTTGTCGCCGTGCTCGGCGATGGCCTTGGCGCACCAGGTCGGGTTCTCCAGCGCGGCGGTGCCCAGGTTGACCCGGGTGCAGCCGGTGGACAGCGCGGCGGCCAGCGACTCGTCGTCGCGGATGCCGCCGGACAGCTCCACCTTCACGTCCAGCTTGCCGACCACCCCGGCGAGCAGCTCACGGTTGGAACCGCGGCCGAACGCGGCGTCGAGGTCGACGAGATGGATCCACTCGGCGCCGTCGTTCTGCCACGCGAGCGCGGCCTCCAGCGGGTCGCCGTAGGAGGTCTCGGTGCCGGCCTCGCCCTGGACCAGCCGCACGGCCTTGCCGTCGGCGACATCAACGGCGGGGAGCAGGTAAAACGTCACGGCGCTGACCTTATCGCGTCGAACGGAGCCAGTTCTCCAGCAGGTGCGCGCCGGCGTCGCCGGACTTCTCCGGGTGGAACTGGGTGGCGCACAGCGCGCCGTTCTCCACGGCGGCCACGAAGTCCTCGCCGTGGTTGGCCCACGTCACCAGCGGCGCCCGCAGGGTGCTGTCCGCCACCAGCTCCCACTTGCGCACGCCGTAGGAGTGCACGAAGTAGAACCGGGCGTCGTCGTCGAGGCCGTCGAACAGCACGGAGCCCTCGGCGGCGCGCACGGTGTTCCAGCCCATGTGCGGCAGCACGTCGGCGTGCAGGCGTTCCACCGTGCCCGGCCACTCGCCGCAGCCGGCGGACTCGATGCCGTGCTCGACGCCGCGTTCGAACAGGATCTGCATGCCGACGCAGATGCCCAGCACCGGCCGCCCGCCGGCCAGCCGCTCGCCGATGACGCGGCCGCCGCGAACGGCGTTGAGGCCCGCCATGCACGCCGCGTACGCGCCGACCCCGGGCACGACGAGGGCGTCCGCGTCGAGCACGGCACGATGGTCGGCGGTCACCTCGACCTCGGCGCCGACGCGGCGCAGCGCCCGCTCGGCCGAGCGAAGGTTGCCTGATCCGTAATCCAGCACGACTACCCGGGTCACGCGTCCCAGCTTAATGGGCCCATCGAACGTGATCTGCGTCACGCTACGGAACGTGTTCTCGCCGGCAGGCCAACCATTCGGGCGGCTCGTCCGTCTAACGGGCTATGCCCGGTGTCGTACCGTAGCCGGCTGCTGCTGCCGTCGAGAAGGTGAAGGACTTTCCCTGTGACCGAGCTTGCGAGGGCGCCATTCAGCACAGCGACGTCAGTCACAGGCTCACCGAGCGCTAGCGAGGCGAACCTGTGACTCAGCTGGCTACAGCTAGCCCGTCCACGAGCACCGTGCCGTCCCCGCCCCTGGGTGGACGGCTGCCCTCCCTCACCGGACTGCGCTGGGTGGCCGCCTTCCTGGTCTTCGGCATGCACGTGCGCAACTTCGGCTTCTTCGGCCCCGGCCCGGCGGCCAACGTCATGGCCACCGTGTTCCAGGCCGGCGGCACCGGCGTCTCGTTCTTCTTCATCCTGTCCGGGTTCGTGCTGATGTGGTCGTCCCGGCCCAAGGACACCGCGCTCGGCTTCCTGCGCCGCCGGGTCGCCCGCATCTACCCGGTGCACCTGGTGTGCGTGCTGGCCGCGCTGCTGCTGGCGGTGACCATCGGCTCCGAGATGACGCCGGGCGCCGGGCCGCTGCTGGCCAACGTGTTCCTGCTGCACTCGTGGTCGCCGGACTACAACTACTACCAAAGCCTCGACCCGGTCAGCTGGTCCCTGGTCTGCGAGCTGCTGTTCTACGTCTCGTTCCCGCTGTTCGGGCGGCTGGCCCGGCACCTGCAGGCCCGCGGCGCGGTGGTGTTCGCGGTGGCCAGCGCGGTGGCCGTGGTCGCCGTCCCGGTCGCCATCACCGTGCACCCGATCTCGTGGCCGATCTACTTCTTCCCGCTGGCCCGGCTGGGCGAGTTCACCCTCGGCATCGCCCTGGCCCGGCTGGTCATGCTCGGCCGCTGGCGCGGCCCCGGCCTCGACGTGGCGCTGGCCGTCACGCTGATCGGCTACTTCGTGGTGCCGGCGCTGCCCAACGCCTTCGGCAACACCTTCTGCACGCTGCTCGGTTTCAGCCTGCTCATCCCGGCCGCCGCCACCGCCGACATCCGCGGCACCCACTCGGTGTGGCGCAAGCCGGCGATGGAACGACTCGGCGAGTGGTCGTTCTCGTTCTACATGGTGCACGTGCTGGTGCTCGGCGCCGTGAAGACGCTGCTGCCGGGCGCCATCTCGCTCAGCGCGCCGGCCGGGCTGGTGGTGGTGCTGGCGATGTTCGCGGTCAGCCTCGGCCTGGCCTGGGCGCTCTACACGTTCGTGGAGACCCCGGGCCGCAAGTTCATCACCGGCGGCCGCAAGAAGGCTAAGACGGCGCCATCCCCTGCGTGACCGGCACGACCGGCAGCACGGTGTTCAGCGGGGCCTCCCGCACCACCTTGCGGCTGGCGCTGGAGGGCAGCTTGGCCAGCCACGCGTCGGCGTGACCGGCGTCCACCAGCGACGCCACCTGCGCCACGTCGTCCCGGCCGGCCGCGCTGAACAGCGCCGACAGCGCCTGGGGGCCGCCCGACGGCCAGTCCTGCACCCGCTCCACCATCGCGCGGTCGGCGGCGTCCAGCGTCTCGCCGAACCGCGCGGCCACCGCGTCGTGCCGGCTGCGCTGGTCCCGCTTGTCGCTGTGCAGCAGGAACATGCCGCGCAGCAGCAGCCGGGCCGCCGGGCCGCTCGGGTTGGTCGCCCGCAGCAGCGTCAGCACGTCCCGGTGCGCGCCCCAGGCCCAGCCGTACAGGGCCTTGTCGTAGATCGGGTGCGCGGTGACCGCGTGGTCGTCCCAGCGCACCGCCAGCGCCCGCTCGCCGATCCGCAGACAGGTGCGGGCCAGCGCCACCGCGCGCGGGAACCGCGCCTCCGGCGCGGGCAGCAGCACGGTGCCGGAGCCCACCGGGACCAGCACCGCCGGTCCCTCGCCCTCCTCGTGCAGCCGGATCTGCAGCTTCGCGGTCGGCACCGGTGTCCAGATCAGCGTCCTCGCGGTCACGAGGTGAAGAGTATTCGTGCCGTGTTGTCGCTACGGGGCGAGGCCGGCGATAACCCACCCTCGCGTCCGTCGGGCCGATCGATGCGGCCGAACGGGTGCAGGACCCTGGTCGATGGATACGGCCGGGGCGTCGTCCGGCTGATCGGGTGACCATCGTTTTGGCCGGTCTACTTGCTGCTAGCGTGGCGACGATGGCGTCGGCGGAGCGGTGTTGCGCGGTCTGCGGGAAGGTCCTCGCCGACCAGCAACGCGTGCGCTACTGCTCCAACGCGTGCCGGCAGCGGGCCTATCGGAAACGGGCGACCGCGGCCACGCGAACGTCCATTCCGGCGGCGGCCAATTCCGACATCCCCGGCGCGTTGCCGGCGCTGGTGGACAGTTTTGTCGGCCGGCGGCCCGAGATCGAGCGGCTGACCCACCTGCTCGGCCAGCGCCGGCTGATCACCCTGGTCGGGCCGGCCGGGGTGGGCAAGACGCGGCTGGCGCTGGAGGTGGCCGGCCGGCTGCCGCAGCAGGCCGTGCTGGTCGAGCTGGACAGTCTCGACGACGGCGACCGGGTGACCCAGGTGGTGGCCGGGGCGTTCGGCGTGCGAGAGCTGCCGGGCCGGACCATTTCGGAAGCCCTGTTCACGACCCTGCGCGGCGCCCGCACGCTGCTCATCCTGGACAACTGCGAGCATCTGATCGACGCCACGGCCCAGTTCGTCGACCTGGCCCTGCGCCGCTGCCGTGGCCTGCGCGTGCTGGCCACCAGCCGCGAAGCCCTGGCCATCCCCGGCGAGCTGGTGTTCTCCGTCGACGGGCTGCCGCTGCCCAGCGGCGCCTCGGACCCGATGCGCAGCGACGCGGTGCGGCTGTTCGTGGACCGGGCCCGCGAGCGGGACCAGGACTTCGCGCTCGACGACGACACCGTCGGCCAGATCGCCGCCGTGTGCGCCGAGCTGGACGGCAGCCCGCTGGCGATCGAGTTGGCCGCGCACCGGATCCCGATGCTCTCGGTGGACGCCATCCACGCCCGGCTGGCCGGCCGGTTCGAGCTGTTGACAACCGCCCATCGGACGGGAAAGGCCCGTCAGCGCAGCCTTCGGCAGGCCATCGACTGGAGCCACCAGCTGCTCGGACCGGACGAGCAGGTCGTGTTCCGCCGGTTGTCGGTGCTCAGCGGCACGTTCGACCTGGACACCGCCATCGCGGTCTGCGCCGACGAACAGTTCCGTCCGGAGCAGGTGTTCGAGCTGGCCTTCCGGCTCCAGGCCGGCTCGCTCATCACCACGGCCGGCTCGTCGAGGCTGCGCATGCTGGAGTCCATCCGGTTGTACGCGCGGCAGCGTCTGGACGCCTCCCCGGACGGGGCCGCCACCCACGATCGGTTGACGAGCTGGCTGACCGAGTTGGCCCAGCCGCTGGTGCGGGAGCCCGTGTGGTTCCCGCTGGCGGCGCAACGACGATTGGAGGGATTGCTCGACAACTTGATGGTGGCGGTGCGCTGGACCGCGTCGGTCGACGACGAGCGGAACGCGGTGCTCACCGTGGCCACCGTTCGCTGCTGGATGCCCAGGGGCTTCCTCACCGAGGGCCGCAAGCTGCTGCGGGCCGCCCTGGACCGGGTGCACGTCCGGCCCGAGCACCGCTGCCTGCTGCTCACGTACGCCGGCTACCTGGCCACCGTGCAGGGCGATGCGCACGAGGGCGTCACCTACCTAGCCGAGGCGCTGGCGCTGGCCCGCACCACCGGCGACCCGGTGCCGCTGATCAGCGCCCTGTACACGATGGGCGCGGTCTGCCAGGCCACCGAGCGGCTGGACGACGCCCAGGAGCGGTTCACCGAGGCGCTGCGGCTGGCCGAGGCGCAGCACGACGAGACCGCCGTCGGCATGGTGCTGGAGCGGCTGGCCCTGACCGCGCACTGGCAGGGCGACCTGGACCGGGCCGACGAGCTGATCAGCGGTGCGCTGCGGCGACTGCGGGCCGGGCCCGTCTGCCACGGTATGAGCCTCGCGCTGCACACCGCCGGGACCATCGCCCTGCGCCGTGGGCAACGCGCCAGCGCCGAGGAGTTCTTCGGCGACAGCCTGCGCAACGCGCCGGCCAGCTGGCTGGAGGTGCCGTTCGCCCTGGAGGGCCTGGCCATGGCCGCCGGCCAACGCGGCGACGGCGAACGCGCCATCCGCCTCTTCTGCGCCGCCCGCAACATCCGCGGCGGCGATCGCCTCTACGCCGAGCCCGCTTGGCGTCGGCAGGTCGAGGGCAGCCTCGGCGACTGGAGCATGCCCGACGACGGCGAGCTGACCCGCATCGCCCGGGAGGTCAGCCGCCTCAACCGGGAACAGGTCATGGCCTACGCCCTGCACGACGTCTGGACCGCCCCCTCCGGCTCGGCCGGGCAGCAGCTGGGTGCGGACGAGCAGGAGGTCGCAACCCTGGTGGCTGCCGGCCTCACCAACCCCGAGATCGCCGCTCGCCTCGGTGTGAGCGTGCGGACCGTCGCGTATCGGCTGCACCGGGTCCGAACCAAGCTGGGTCTGCGGAGCCGTGAGGATGTGGTGGCCTGGCGCCACCCCGGCGAACGCCCGACGCCGCCCGAGGAGACCCCGGTCGTTCACTGACCGGCCGCAACCGCCTGGCCGGACCTGGCTGGACGCCGGCCGGTGGCGGCGGAAGCCACCGAAGGCGCTTGCCCTGGCTCGACTGCCTACCCGGATTGCGCTGCGCTGTCTCCGCTGGCCCGACTGACCTGTCCCAGCTGCGCTGTCCCGGCTGCGCTGTCCTGGTCGCCGGGCGGGTGCGTCGCCGGAATGCGCTTTCCCGAACGGTCCGACGCCGAGCAGCCGGGCAAGGGCGCTGAGCGGATGAGCGGTCGCACCGGTGGCGGCGGAAGCCACCGGAATGCGCTTTCCGTCAGGCGCTGACCAGGCGGGCGTTGTGCGCGAGGATGGCGGCCTGCACACGGTTGTCGCAGCTGAGCTTGGTGAGCAGGCGGCTGACGTGGGCCTTGACCGCGCCCTCGCTCAGGTAGAGCTTGCGGGCGATCTGGAGGTTGCCCATGCCCTGCGCGAGCAGGCCGAGGACCTCCCGCTCACGGCCGGTGAGGTGGCCGACCAGGTCGCGGGCCCGCTCGATCGGCTCGGGGTCGATGTCGACGATGCGCTCGAGCACCCGGCGGGTGATCGCCGGCGACAGCATCGCCTCCCCGGCCGCCACGGCCCGCACGGCCGCCACGAGCTCGCGGGGGCTGCCGTCCTTGAGCAGGAAGCCGGTGGCGCCCGCGCGCAGCGCCCGGCGGATGTGGCTGTCGTCGGCCGCCGAGGTCAGCAGCACCACCGCCGTGCCCGGCGACAGGCCTCTGACCTGCTCGGTTGCCGCGAGCCCGTCCAGCCCCGGCATCCGCACGTCCATCAACAGCACTCGGGGATGGTGCTTGCGCACGAGTTCGACCGCGCCCGATCCACTGGCGGCCTCGGCCACGACCCGCACGTCCGGCGCCTGTTCGAGGACCCGGCGGATACCGCCGCGCACCAGCGCCTCGGAGTCCACGACTCCCACGGTGATCGTCTGGTTCATGCCCCCGATTGTGCGGCCCGGCGGGCCGAATGAAAACCGTTGTGTAACGGTTTGCAGGGCTGCACGTAACGCGGAACCGGATCCGCCGCCGAGACGACTCTAGGCTCCCGCCGGCCCGGCCACCCGGTGAACTGGTCGGAAGATACGTCCGCCGCCCGGCCATCCTGTCCGCCCGACGACGCCGCCGCCCGATCGCCACGATCGGACGTGCCCCCACCAGCCCACCCGTCGAGACCAGCGGGATGATCACCGGGCGGCGAGACCCGACCGGGACGGTCACCGGCGCGCGAGGCAGGCTCGCATCCGGGTGGCGAATTGGGGCGGTCACCGGGGCGAGACGTCGCCCGGTCGCCGCAGCGGAGACAGCGCCGCCGATTCGCGGTGGGCGGGGTGGGGCGTGTGCATCGGGTGATGCTGGTGGTGCGCACGGTGGTGAAACCCGTTTGCCCGAACCGCAATCCGCGGGAAGGTACGGGGGAGTGCGCATTCGAGTTAACTCCAGGTTAGGCTCATCGGGTGGTGAAACTCCCCGACTGGCTGTCCATCGGACAGGTGGCCGAACGCAGCGGAGTCGCGCAGACGGCGTTGCGGTTCTACGAGGAACGCGGGCTGATCGCGGCCGAGCGGACGGCGGGCAATCAGCGCCGGTACCCACGCTCGGTGTTGCGCCGGCTGGCGTTCATCCGCTCGGCGCAGCGGGTGGGGCTCAGCCTCGAGGACATCGGCGCGGCGCTGGCGACGCTGCCGGAGCAGCGCACGCCGACCAAGGCCGACTGGGCCCGGCTGTCGCGGGAGTGGAAGGCCGAGCTGGAGGCCAGAATCGACTCCCTGCAACGACTTCGGGACAAGCTGGAGGGCTGCGTCGGCTGCGGCTGCCTGTCGATGCGGATGTGCTCGCTGTTCAATACCGACGATCGACTCTCCGGCTACGGTCCGGGTGCGCCGCGCCTGCGGGCTGCGGCCGAGGGAGGTATCGACTGAGTGGCGCCGGTCGGCGCAGGGTGATCACCGTTGCGCCATAAGGATGCAGCTGTCCGCGCCGGCTTGTAGGCGGGTGTCGGGCAGTCGCAGACTGGACACGTGAAGGTCATCTCGGACGCCGAAGTGCGCGCCACCCTGCTTGCCGGGGCGGCTGTCCGCGTTTCCCGAGACGCCCTCGTGGACGCCCACCGCGGCACTCTCAAGGCCCCGCCCCGCGCCGGGATCGACGTCGGCTCAACGGAACTCGTGTTCACCGCCGGCGGAAACTCTTCGGGCACCGTGGGATTCCGGTGCTACGGCCTGTGGCCCGGCCATGCCGACCAGCTGGTGGCGGTGTGGGACAACAAGGGTTCGCTGCGCGGCGTGGTGGTCGGCACCGCGCTCGGCGCCCTGCGCACGGGCGCGCTCGGCGGCGCGGCGGTGGATGCCCTGGCCAAGCCCGACGCCTCGGTGTGCGCGGTCATCGGCTCCGGCACGCAGTCCTGGGCGCAGCTGTGGGGCGCCTGCGCGGTCCGCACCTTCAGCGAGGTGCGGGTCAGCTCGCCGACCCCGGAGAACCGGGCCAAGTTCGCGGCACGGGCCCGTGACGAGCTCGGCCTGAACGCCGTCGACCTCGCCGACTCGGTGGCGGCGGTGCGCGACGCGGACGTGGTGCTGGTGGCCACCAAGTCGACCAAGCCGGTGCTGCCGGCGACGGCGTTCGCCCCGGGCTGCCACGTCAACACCATCGGCCCCAAGCTGCGCGGGGCCAGCGAGCTGCCGCCCGAGCTGGCCAGCGTGGCCGCCATCGTGGCCAGCGACTCGCCGGCCCAGGCCGCCGCCTACGGCAACCCGTTCTTCACCGGCCGCAAGCTGGCCCACCTGGGCGGCATCATCGCCGGCGACCTGCCCGGCCGGATCAGCGAGGGCCAGATCACCCTGTACTGCTCGACCGGCCTGGCCGGCACCGAGGTGCTGCTGGCCGACCACGTGCTCAACGAACTGGACCTGGCCGCCTGAATTCCGTGGACGCCGCCCGCCGCCCGGCCCACACTTGGCGCACATGAACGAGAAAGACACGATCCGCATCTCGAAGCGGCTGGCGCGACACCTCAGACACGCGCCCGAGGAGATCGGCATCCGGCTCACCGCCGACGGCTGGACCGAGGTCGAGCCGCTGATCGCCGCGTTGGGCATCAGCCGGGAACAGCTCGACCACGTGGTCGCCACCAATGACAAGCGCCGCTACGCCTTCGACGACACGGGCGCCCTGATCCGCGCCAGCCAGGGACATTCGGTGCCGGTGCGGCTGGACCTGCCGGCCGCGACGCCGCCGGACACGCTCTACCACGGCACGGTCGCCCGGTTCCTGGACGCGATCATGGCCGAGGGACTGCGCCCGATGAGCCGGCACGACGTCCACCTGTCACCGGATGTCCCCACAGCGGTCAGGGTCGGTTCACGGCGTGGCAAACCGGTCGTGCTCAAGGTCGACGCCGGCGCGATGCACGCCGACGG
Source organism: Kutzneria sp. NPDC052558 (assembly GCF_044547355.1). Taxonomy (NCBI): domain Bacteria; kingdom Bacillati; phylum Actinomycetota; class Actinomycetes; order Pseudonocardiales; family Pseudonocardiaceae; genus Kutzneria; species Kutzneria sp. NPDC052558. Next base: position 100,441 of record NZ_JBIUAG010000019.1, on the reverse strand, counting down.
GCACGTGTTCCGGTTGAGCGCCAACGGCGTCTGGCTCACCGCCCACGTGCCCGTCCGCTACCTCAGTTCGACATGAACCACGCGACCGCGCCGCCGGCGGCCAGCAGGGCGAGCACGCCCAGCACGGCGGCGGCGATCCGCGACGCCTGCTTCCACATCGTGTACACGCCGCCGATCAGGAAGCCGGCCACGGCCAGCAGCGCGATGGCGATGTACTGGTGCTGCGTCATCACAACACCCCCTTCGTGGAGGGCACGCCCGACACCCGCGGGTCGGGTTCGGTGGCGGCGCGCAGCGCGCGGGCGATCGCCTTGTACTCGGCCTCGGTGATGTGGTGCGGGTCCCGCCCGTGGATGACCCGCACGTGCAGGGCGATCTGGGCGTGGAAGGCCAACGACTCGAACACGTGCCGGTTGAGCACGGTCGCGTAGTTGTTGCCGACGGTGAAGGACTCCATCGACTCCGGCTCGCCCACGTGCACGCAGTACGGCCGGCCGCTGGCGTCGACCGCGGCGTGGGCCAAGGTCTCGTCCATCGGGATCCAGCAGTCGCCGAACCGCCGGATGCCGGCCTTGTCCCCCAACGCCTGCCGGATCGCCTGGCCCAGCACGATGGCCACGTCCTCGACGGTGTGGTGGGCGTCGATGTGCACGTCGCCGGTGGCCCGCACCACCAGGTCGAAGCTGCCGTGCACGCCGAAGGCGGTCAGCATGTGGTCGTAGAACGGCACGCCGGTGTCGATCTCGACCTTGCCCGAGCCGTCGAGGTCGATCTCGACGAGCACCGAGGACTCCTTGGTGGCGCGCTCGATGCGCCCGATGCGAGTCACCTGGAAATCTCCTTGCTGGCCACCAGGAACGCGTCGTTCTCTTCGGGCGTCCCGATGGTGACCCTGAGGTGGTTGGCGATGCCGACGTCCCGGATCAGCACACCTTTGTCCAAATAGGACTGCCAGGCGGCCCGCGCGTCGTCGAAGTGTCCGAACAGGACGAAGTTGGCGTCGCTCGGCACGACCTGGAAACCCATGCCCGCCAACGCGTCCACCACACGGTGGCGTTCGGCCACGAGCTTGGCCACCGAGGCCAGCGTCTGCTCGCCGTGCCGCAGCGCGGCCAGCGCGGCGGCCTGGGTCAGCGAGGACAGGTGGTACGGCAGGCGCACCAGTTGCAGCGCGTCCACCAGCGCCGGCGCGGCGGCCAGGTAGCCGAGACGGCCGCCGGCGAAGGCGAAGGCCTTGCTCATGGTCCGGGTGACCACCAGCTTGTCGGCGAATTCCTCAAGCAGGCCGAGGGTGCTGGCGTGCTCGTTGAACTCCGCGTATGCCTCGTCGATGACCACGATGCCCGGCGTGACCGCGATCAGCGCGCGCAACTGGTCGAGCGGGATCGCCTGCCCCGTCGGGTTGTTCGGGCTGGTGATGAACACCATGTCCGGCGCGCGCTCGACGATGATCCGCGCCGCTTCCTCGGTGTCCAGCGAGAAGTCGGCCCGACGCGGCGTGGGCACCCAGTCGGTGCGGGTGCCGGTGGCGATGATCGGGTGCATCGAGTACGAGGGCTCGAAGCCCAGGGCGCTGCGGCCCGGGCCGCCGAAGGCCTGGAACAGCTGCTGGAGGATCTCGTTGGAACCGTTGGCCGCCCACACGTTGGCCACCGTCACCGGCACGCCGGTGGACGAGGCCAGGTAGGCGGCCAGTTCCGTGCGCAGGGCGATCGCGTCCCGGTCCGGGTAGCGGTGCAGCGTGGCCGCCACCTCGGCCGCCGCGGCGGCCACGTCGGCGACCAGCTCCGCGGGCGGCGGGTAGGGGTTTTCGTTGGTGTTCAGGCGGATCGGCACGTCCAGCTGCGGCGCCCCGTAGGGCGTGCGGCCGCGCAGGTCCTCGCGCAGCGGCAGGTCGGCGAGCTGGACGCGCGCGCCAATGGGAGCAGTCATGATGCCGCCTCCGCGGCGAGAAGAGCGTCGTCAGGCATTCAGGCGTCCTTGAAACGGGCGGTGACGGCTTGGCCGTGTGCGGGCAGGTCCTCGGCGTTGGCCAGCGCGACCACCTTGTCGGCGACGTCGCGCAACGCGTCCTCGGTGTAGTCGATGACGTGGATGCCGCGCAGGAAGGTCTGCACGGACAGGCCCGAGGAATGGCGGGCGCAGCCGCCGGTGGGCAGCACGTGGTTGGAGCCGGCGCAGTAGTCGCCGAGCGAGACGGGGGCGTAGGCGCCGACGAAGACCGCGCCGGCGTTGGTGACCCGGGCCGCCACCACGCGGGCGTCGGCGGTCTGGATCTCCAGGTGCTCGGCCGCGTACGCGTCGACGACCTTCAGCCCATCGTCCACAGTGGACACCAGGATGCAGCCGGACTGCCGGCCCGCCAGCGCTTCCGCCACCCGGGCGCTGTGCTTGGTCGCGCCCACCTGCTTGCGCAGCTCCACGTCGACCGCGTCGGCCAGCTCCACCGAGTCCGTGACCAGCACGCTGGCCGCCAGCGTGTCGTGCTCGGCCTGGCTGATCAGGTCGGCCGCCACGTGCGCCGGGTCGGCCGTGCCGTCGGCCAGGATCGCGATCTCGGTCGGGCCCGCCTCGGAGTCGATGCCGACCAGGCCGCGCAGCAGCCGCTTGGCCGCCGTCATGTAGATGTTGCCAGGGCCGGTGATCATGTCCACCGCGTCGAGCTCGGCCCCGTCGGTGTCCACGCCGCCGTACGCCATGAGCGCGATCGCCTGCGCCCCGCCGACCGCCCACACCTCCTCGACGCCCAGGAGCGCCGCCGCCGCCAGGATCGCCGGGTGCGGCAGGCCGCCGTGCTCGGCCTGCGGCGGCGAGCACACCACCAGCGAGCCCACGCCCGCCGTCTGCGCCGGCACCACGTTCATCACCACGCTCGACGGGTACACCGCCAGGCCACCCGGCGCGTACAGGCCGACCCGGCCCACCGGCACCCAGCGCTCCGTGACCGTGCCGCCCGGCACCACCTCGGTCGTCTTGTCGACCCTTCGCTGGTCCGCGTGCACCTTCCGGGCCCGGGCGATCGACTCCTCCAGCGCCGCCCGGACCTTCGGGTCCAGCTCCGCCAGCGCCTGCTCGATCTTCGCCTTCGGCACCCGCACCGACGGCGGCTTGATCCGGTCGAACCGCTCCGCGAACTCCAGCACCGCCGGCACGCCCCGGTCCCGAACCGCCTCCACGATCGGCCGCACCTGATGCAGCACCACGTCCACGTCGACCTCGGCGCGCGGCAGCGTGGCGCGCAGGTTGGCCGGGGACGGGACGTGACCACGCAGGTCGGTGCGGTTGAGCATGGCCATCAGGGTACCGAGACCGCGCCCACGTGCCTTCCGGTGTCCACATACACCCGCAACTGCTCGACCAGCTCCCGCAGCCGCTGTTCCCGCCACAGCGCCACCGTCGGATTGACCGATCGCGCCAGATAGTTCACGACCACCAGGTCACGCAATGCCAGGTAGGCGGTGAAGTCGGCCATGGGCGGCAGGGGACGGCGTTCGGCATAGCCGTCGAGAACGCGGCGCGCAAACGTTTGGTAGCCGGCGGGATCGGCTCGGTCCAGGCGGGCGACAGAGTCGAGGAAGGCGGCCAGGTCCAGGAGGTCGTGCCCCCATCCGCAATCCTCGAAATCGATGACCGCCAGCTCACCGTGCCGGGAGCAGAGAAAGTTCCCTCGGTGCAGATCGCCATGGATCAGGATTTCCCGACCGGTTTCCGCCGGGGCGCCGGAACCGATTCGACGAGCTGCGGCGGCGAGGACATCCGAGGCGCCGACGCCCAGGACCCGGTCGACCTCGGCGAAGTTGTCGGCAAGGCCGGCGATGATGGCCCGGAAGGTCATCGAGGGGCGAACAAAGGTGTCATCGGGCGTGAATACGTCGGCCTGGCCGTGGACTTCGGCGACGAGCCGGCCGTAGTCGGCGGCCAGCGGAGAGTCATAGGCGATACGGGGAGCTGTGCCGTCGAGCCACTCCGTCATGACGACAACTGCCGGAAATTCGGGGAGCTCGACCGCCCATTCACCAGTCGAGGCCAACACCGGCGCCGGCCGGCGAATCCCCGACAGGCGATCCAGCCAGCGCATTTCCGACTCGATGTGGGCCAAGGAGAGATCGGCCCGCAGGGAGAGGCGGAGGAAGAATCTTCCGGACGGGGTGGAGAGCCGGTAGATGCCGTTCAGTTCGTACTGGACGAGCCGGAGCACGCCGGCCGGCAGGTCGAAGGCGGCCAACCCGGCGAGCGCGGCGGCGCGGAGCAGCCGGAGCTGGTGGGGGCGAGACAGGCCGGGCAGCGAGGCGGAGCGGGTCAGCGGATGGTCCAGGTTTCGACGTTCCACCAGGGGCCCCAGGTCAGGGGGCCGTGGATGGCGGGCTCGGTGATGGCGACGGAGCCGGACCAGTTGTCGTGGACGGCGTAGGTGTGGGTGATGAAAGCCAGGGTGACCATGGCGGGGTCGCCGATGTAGGCGCGCTGGGCGGCGCGGAAGGCGGTGGCGCGGGCGGCGGGGTCGGTGGCCTTGTGGGCGGTGTCCAGGGCGGAGTCGACGGCGGGGTCGCTGTAGGCGGTGGTGTTCGCCGAGCCGCCAGTGTGCAGGACGGAGCGCACGGCGAGGTCGGGGTCGAACGGGTTGCCGCCGGAGATGATCTGGGCGCTGCCGGCACTGCCGCCGGCGACGGCGGCGACGTCGAGGCCGATGGCCTTGAGCTGGGTGGCAAACGCTTGCGCGAGGGCCTTGCGGTCCAGGTCGCCGGCGGGATAGCCGACGGTGAAGGCGGCCCGGACGCCGGCGTGGGAGCGGATGCCGTCGGGGCCGACAGCCCAGCCGGCCTGGTCGAGGATGCGGCCGGCGGCGGCCCGGTCGAAGCGGTAGGTGGCCTGGGGGTCGACGAACTCGGGCAGCGAGTCGGGCATGGGGGTGTAGGCGGGCGTGCCCTTGCCGCCGAGGGCGGTGCCGATCAGGTCCCGCCGGTCGATGGCGAAGTTCAGGGCCAGCCGCACGGCCCGGTCGCCGGTCACTGGCCCGGGCGGCAGGGACACGGCCCGGTAGTCGGCGCTGTCCTCGGTGACCATCCGGACGTTGTCGAACTTGGCCACGGCGACGGCCTGCTGCTGCGGCACCTCGATGCCGTCGAAGTCGCCGGCCTTCATACGGGCGATGCGGGAGGTGTCGTCGGGCACGAAGACGACGGTCATCTTTACGATCTTGGGCGGCAGGCCGTAGTAGTGCTTGTTCAGGCCCAGCACGAGTTGCTTGCCCTTGTCCCACCCGGCCACGGTGTACGCCCCGGTGCCGGGCGGCTGCGGATCGGTCGGCGCGGCGGTGTGCGGGATGATGCCCAGCACCAGCCGGGTCGGGAACGACGGGGACGGGAACGACAGGTCGAACCGCACGGTCAGCTCGTCCACCGCGACCACGCCGGCCAGCATGTCGAAGTCGGGCCGCAGCGGGGACTTCACCGCCGGATCGAGCACGGCGTTGTACTCGGCGACGACGTCGGCGGCGGTGAGCGGGCTGCCGTCGGCGAACAGGACCCGCTCGTGCAGCTTCACCGTCCACGACTTGCCGTCCGCCGAAGGCTGCGGCATGCCCGTGGCCAGCAGCGGCTTCAGCACGCGGCCGGCGTTGTACGTGAGCAGCCCGTCGTACATCCGCGACGACCCGTACGGCGCGAAGCCCTGCACCGGGTTCAGGCTGGCCGGCTCGCTGGAGTCGGCCACGGTGATGGTGGTGTTGTCGTCCACTGTGCTGCCCGGCCGGCTGGGCGCCGGGTCGCCGGTGCACGCCGCCACGACCGCGGCGGCAGCGAGCAGGCAGACGGGCAGTAGGAGTCGACGCACAGTCCCCGACCCTAGCCAGGTCACCTGACAACCGCCTGAGGGGCCTCACGCAGGCCGTGGCGGCCACGGCTGCGCTCGGGGATCGTCGGCGAACCGCCGCAGCCACTCCGCTACCCGCTGCGCTTGCGGATACGGCGACAGGGCCAGGCCATCGGCGAGCACGCGTAGGCCCTCAGGCTCGTAGTAGCTCGGGTTCCACAGGTCGTCGGCCTGCGGGTCGGGCGTGACCAGACGTGGGGGGCGGGGGGGGGGGGGGGGGGGGGGGGCCCGGCGGGGGGGGGGGGGGGGGGGGCATTAGAGACACCCCCCCCCCGGCCCCGCGGGCGGGGGGGGGGGGCCCCCCCCCCAAACAAGGGAA
>NZ_JBIUAG010000019.1:42942-94241 GCF_044547355.1 Kutzneria sp. NPDC052558 | reverse complement strand
CCGCCCGGGCCGGCCGTCGGGTGGTTTTGGGGGGGGGTCCCCCGGGGGGGGGGGGGGGGGGGGGGGCGCCCCCCGGGGGGGCCCGGGGGGGGTGCGGGCGCGGGGCCCCACGTCCGCGTGGGCTGATTCGGCTACATGTCCATCCCCAGGTCCAGGACCGGCGAGGAGTGGGTGAGGCCGCCGACCGACAGGTAGTCGACGCCGGTCTCGGCGTAGACCCGGGCGACGTCCAGGGTCAGGCCGCCGGAGGCCTCCAGCAGGGTGCCGGTGCCGGCGGCCTTGGTGCGGCGGAAGGCCTCGGCGCACTGCTCGGGCGTGAAGTTGTCCAGCAGCACGAGTTCGGCGGCGGCCGCGAGGGCCTCGTCGAGCTGGTCGAGGGTGTCGACCTCGACCTCGCACGTGAGCGTGGGCGCGTAGGCCCGGGCGGCGGCGAGGGCGGCGCTGACCGAGCCGGCGGCCTGGACGTGGTTGTCCTTGATCAGGATGGCGTCGCCGAGGCCGAGGCGGTGGTTGACGCCGCCGCCGCACCGCACCGCGTACTTCTGCAACAACCTAAGGCCGGGAAGGGTCTTGCGTGAGTCCCGTACCGCGCATCCGGTGCCCTCGATGGCGGCGACCCAGGCCGCGGTGGCGGTGGCGATGCCGGACAGGTGGGTCAGCAGGTTCAAGGCTGTCCGCTCAGCGGTGACGAGGCCACGAACCGGACCGCGCACGACCAGGGCCGGGGAGCCGGCGGCCAGGTGGGCGCCGTCGTCGACCTTGGACACGAGCTCGTAGTCGGTGACCTCGTCGAGCACGGCCAGCGCAGCCGGCACGCCGGCGATCACACCGGCCTTGCGCGGCGTGAAGCTGGCGACGGCCACGGCGTCGGACGGCACGGTGGCCAGGGTGGTGGCGTCCGGGCCGTAACGAAGGTCCTCGGCCAGCGCGGTCTTGATGACCCGCTGAAGATCGTCGATGTCGATGCTCACGCCACACCCCCGAGCAGAGGACGCTCGGACAGGAACGGCCGGCCGGCGGCGTCCAGGCGCACCGGGATGGACCGCTGCCACGAGGCGTCGTTGCGGTTCGGATAGTCGTCGCGGACGTGGCAGCCGCGCGACTCGGTGCGCTCGGCCGCCACGGCCAGCAGGATCTCGGCGGCCATGGTCAGGGCCGCGTCCTCGACGCCGACCCGTGTCCGAAGTGGACGGACGACGGTCGACTTCTCCAGCACGGCGGTGGCCGTGGCCAGGCCGTCCACGGTGCGGCCGATCGCAGCGTGCCGGGACATGGTGCGCTGCAACACATCCCGCTCGGTCACGGCCCACGCCAGCGAACCCAGCAGCTCCGCCCTGCGCGGATCGCCGAGCAGGCCGTTGGCCCGGTCGAAGGCGATCGCCCGAGCGGCCCGGGCGCCGACGACCAATCCCTCCAGCAAACTGTTGGAGGCCAAGCGGTTCGCGCCGTGCAGACCGGACCGGGCGACCTCGCCGGCGGCGTACAGGCCGGGCACGGCCGTCCGCCCCTCGACGGTGGCGACCACGCCGCCGCACGAGAAATGTGCTGCCGGGGCAACGGGAATCGGGTCCACAGCCGGGTCGACGCCGATTGCCGCGCAGGCGGCGTGCACGGTTGGGAAGCGACCACGGAAGGCCTCGCCGGCCAGATGCGTGGCGTCGAGGAACACGTGATCCGTGCCGGTTTCGTTCATACGACGGGTGATCGCCGCCGACACCACGTCACGAGGAGCCAGGTCGGCCAGCGGATGCACGCCGACCATCACGCGGGAACCGTTGGCGTCGACCAGAACCGCGCCTTCGCCCCGCACGGCCTCGGTCACCAGCGGGCAGCGGCCCCGGGCGCCGGAACCCGTGTACAGCACGGTCGGGTGGAACTGCACGAACTCCAGATCCGCGACGACGGCCCCGGCCCGTAGGGCCAGCGCCAGGCCGTCGGCGGTGGCGACCTCGGGATTCGAGGTGGCCTGGTACATCTGCCCGAGGCCGCCGGTCGCCAGCAGCACGGCCGGCGCGCGCAGCACGCCCGGCACGCCTTCCCCGTCCAGCACCAGCAATCCGGCCACCGCACCGGACGGCGTGCGCAACGCCTCCACGGCGACGTGGTTGTCCAGCATGGCGATCCGGCCATCGCGGGCCTGCGCCAGCAGGGCGCGTTCGACCTCGGCTCCGGTCGCGTCGCCGCCGGCGTGCACAACACGGAACGCCGTGTGGCCGCCTTCCCGGGTACGCGCCAGCTTGCCGTCCTCCCCCTGGTCGAACACCGCGCCCCACCGGCGCAGACGTTCCACCGCCGCCGGGCCGTCGGCGATGATCGCCGCGACCGCCGACGCGTCGCACAGGCCCGCGCCGGCGGTCAGCGTGTCGGCGACGTGCCGGTCGACGGTGTCGCCCTCCTCGTGCTCGCCGGGCAGCACCACGGCGACCCCGCCCTGGGCCCAGCGGGTGTTGCCGTCGCCCAGCGCCGCCTTGGTGACGACCAGAACCCGCAGGCCCAGGGCCTGCGCGTCCAGCGCGGCGGTCAGGCCGGCGACACCGGAGCCGACCACCACCAGGTCGGCGTCGGCCTCCCAGCGGGGCCTCATTCGGCACCGCCGGGCTGGCCGATCTCGATCATCCGCTGCACCGAGGCCCGGGCCCGCGAGGCCGTGTCGGCGTCCACGAAGACCTCGTCGGCCTCGTCACGCAGGCAGCGCAGCAGCGCCGCGGGCGTGATCATCTTCATGTACCGGCAGGACGCCCGGTCGTTGACCGCCTGGAAGTCGATCTCCGGCGCGGCCTTGCGGAGCTGGTGCAGCATGCCCACCTCGGTGGCCACCAGCACGCTGCGGGCGTTGGTGGCGCGGGCGGCGGTCAGCATGTCGCCGGTGGACAGGATCTTCACCTTGTCCGCCGGCACCGCGCCCTCGCCGGCCAGGTAGAGCGCCGAGGTGGCGCAGCCGCACTCGGGGTGGATGAACAGGTCCGCCTCCGGGTTGGCGGCGGCCCGGTCGGCCAGCTCGGGGCCGTTGATGCCGGCGTGCACGTGGCACTCCCCGGCCCAGACGTGCAGGTTGTCCCGGCCGGTCACCCGGCGCACGTGCGCGCCGAGGAACTGGTCCGGGCAGAACAGCACCTCACGGTCGGCCGGGATGGAGGCGACCACGTCCACGGCGTTCGAGGAGGTGCAGCAGATGTCGGTCTCGGCCTTCACCTCGGCGGTCGTGTTCACGTAGGACACGACCACCGCGCCGGGGTGCTCGGCCTTCCACTCCCGCAGCTGCTCGCCGGTGATCGAGTCGGCCAGCGAGCAGCCGGCCCGGGCGTCCGGGATGAGCACCCGCTTGTCCGGACTGAGGATCTTCGCCGTCTCGGCCATGAAGTGCACGCCGCAGAAGACGATCGTGGACGCGCTGCTGTTGGCCGCGATGCGGCTCAGGGCGAGCGAGTCGCCGGTGTGGTCGGCGATGTCCTGGATCTCGGGCAACTGGTAGTTGTGCGCGAGCAGGACGGCGTCGTGCTTGTCGGCCAGCCGGCGGACCTCCTCCCGCCAGGCGGCGTCCGGCCGGACCCCGGTCCAGCCGTCCTCGGTCCGCTCCAACTGCGCGGTAGCGGCCATGGTTCCTCCTCGGTTTGCGGTCCCCCAGTTTTCGCCTTACAATCGAAAACATGCCAGATCCTATCAGCCCACCCCGGTTAACACGCAATGACGTTCTGGCTGCGGTGCTCCAGGTGAGGCGGGAATCACTCCAGGTGCTGCTCTGGCGACGCGCTCAGGAACCGCACGCCCACCGCTGGTCACTGCCCGGTGGCTGGCTCCGGGACGACGAGGACGTGGAGACCTCGATCCGCCGGCAGCTCGCGGAGAAGGTGGACGTCAGGAAGCTGGCGCATGTCGAGCAGCTGGCCGTGTTCAGCGCGCCGGACCGGGTGCCGGGCGCCCGCGTCGTCGCCAGCGCCTTCCTCGGGCTCATCCCGTGCGACGTCGACCCCGAGGTCCCCGAGGACACCGCCTGGCACCCGGTGGACGACCTGCCCGACACCGCCTTCGACCACGACGCGATCGTGCGACGGGCCCAGGGCCGGCTGCGGGCCAAACTGTCCTACACCAACCTCGGCTTCGGGCTGGCGCCGCCGGAGTTCACCATCTCGCAGCTGCGCGAGCTGTACTCGGCGGCGCTAGGCTACCGGGTCGCCGCCACCAACCTGCAACGCGTGCTGTCCCGGCGCGGCCTGTTGGAGGCCACTGGTCACACCTCGCCGCCGGGGCCGTCCGGAGGCCGCCCAGCTGCGCTGTTCCGGTTCACCGGGCACGGCATGCTCGTGACTGATCCGTTCGCCGTGCTGCGACCACCCAGCAAGGGATCCGGCTCCGACGTACGGTAGACGGCGTGGCCGAGACGCTCCCGATCTTCCCGCTGGGCACCGTGCTGTTGCCCGGAGCGTCCTTGCCACTGCACATCTTCGAGCCGCGCTACCGGCAGCTGACGGTGGATCTGGTGACCGGCGCGGTGACCGGGCGCAGCTTCGGCGTGGTCGCGATCCGGCAGGGCTGGTTCACCGACGTGGACGAGCTCTCCCAACTGCACGAGGTCGGCTGCTCGGCGACGCTGCGCCAGGTCAACCGGCTGCCCGACGGGCGGTTCGACATCGTCACCCGCGGCGAGCGCCGGTTTCGCCTGCTGGACCTGGATTCCGGCAGCGCGCCGTACCTGCTGGGCAGCGTGGAATGGCTGCCCGACGCCGATGTCGCGCCGGCCAGCGTGGCCGCCGCGCCGCAGCTGTCCGAGTCGGCGCGGGCCGCGCATCGGCGCTACTGCAACGCCGCCTGGCACCGGGAGGACTGGGCCGAGCCGGAAATCGGCGCGGACACCGGCACGCTGGCGCACCTGCTGGCCGCCGACTGCCTACTGACCATCGAGGACCGACAGGGCCTGCTGGAGGAACGCAACCCGTTGCGGCGCCTGCGAATGGTGCGCCGGGTGCTCAACCGCGAGACCGGCATCCTGCGCGAGCTGCGGGCAGTCCCGGCGGCCATGTCCGAGTTCAGCGTCAAACCCAGCGCCAACTAGTGACGCTAGGAAGGGGGCTTTCCTCCACTCGGAGTGGAGGAAAGCCCCCTTCCTAGCGTCGAGGAGCATCGAGTGAGGGGGCTCAGCCGAGGCGGCGGCCCAGGTCGTCCATGCCGTTCCAGGCGGTCATGGTGCCGTAGGCCAGGGCGGTGGCCAGCGGCTGGGCCAGGATGACCCAGCTCGACTCCAGCACCGGGGCCTGGTCGAAGACGGTGCGGTTGGCCGGGGTGCCGGCCAGGGCGTAGTGGCCGCCGGCCCAGGACACGCCGACCTTCATCGCCAGCCACGCGCCCAGGGCCGAGCCGAGCACGGCGGCGATCATGATCACCGGGCCGCGGCGTTCGCGCAGCAGCCAGACCAGGCCGCCGACGACCAGGCCCATGCCCAGGCCGAGCAGCACGAACAGGATCAGGTCGTCGAACCGGTGGTAGCTCTCGTCCAGCAGCGGGATCTGCTGGCCGTCGACCAGGATCACCCGCTGGGCCGGGGCCAGGATCGACCACAGCCAGCCGACCAGCAGCCCGGTCAGGGCCACCGTGGACAGCACGCTGACCGCCGGCAGCAGGTCCCGCTTGACCACCACGCGAGGACGTCTGGCGGCCGGCAGCATCGCCATGATCGCGGCCACCGACGGCACCTCGGGCGGGGCCCCGACGACGGCCGACGACGGCTCCGGATCCTTCTCCGTCACCGGCGGGATGCGCATCGGCTCGGCCCGCTCGCCCGCTTGCTCCGACATCCTGGTGACCCTAGCCGACCGAGGGTGACGTCGACGTGCGCTCGCCGTGTCGGCTGCACTGCGCCACCCATCCGGCTGGAGTCACCTGGACCACCATGCGCCGTCCGCAGTCCGCACAGAACCGCGGCGGGTCGATCGAGGCCAGCATGACCGCGCAGTGCCCATGGTCGCCCTCGGCCGCGACACGGCCGCAGCGGGCGCAGAACTCGGCGCTCACAACGTCTGGCTCAGAGCCTTGACCGGCATCTGGAGCTCGTCGAGCATCTCCAGGTCCTGCGCGGCCGGCCGGCCCAGGTTGGTCAGGTAGTTGCCGACGATGATCGCGTTGATGCCGCCCAGCATGCCCTGCTTGGTGCCCAGGTCGCCGAAGGTCAGCTCGCGGCCGCCGGAGAACCGCAGCAGCGGCCGGGGCATGGCCAGCCGGAACGCGGCCACGGTGCGCAGCGCGTCGCGGCCCTCGACCACCTCGTACTGCTCGTACGGGGTGCCCGGCTGCGGGATCAGGAAGTTCATCGTGCACTCGTCCGGGCCCAGCTCGGCCAGCTGCGCGGCGAACTCGGCCCGCTGCTCCACGGTCTCGCCCATGCCGATGATGCCGCCGCAGCAGACCTCCATGCCGGCCTCGCGGATCATGCGCAGGGTCTCCCAGCGCTCCTCCCACGTGTGCGTGGTGACCACATTCGGGAAGTGCGAGCGGGCGGTCTCCAGGTTGTGGTTGTAGCGGTGCACGCCCATCGCCACCAGCTCGTCGACCTGCTCCTGCGTGAGCATGCCCAGCGAGCAGGCGATTTGGATGTCGTTGCCGTCCTCGCGGATGGCCTGGATGCCCGCCTTGACCTGGGACATCAGCCGCGCGTCGGGCCCGCGCACGGCGGCCACGATGCAGAACTCGGTGGCCCCGGTGTCCCGGGTCTCGCGGGCGCTGCGCACCAGGCCGGGGATGTCCAGCCAGGCCGAGCGGACCGGCGACGGGAACCGGCCGGACTGGGAGCAGAAGTGGCAGTCCTCGGGGCAGCCGCCGGTCTTCACGCTGACGATGCCCTCGACCTCGACCTCCGGCCCGCACCAGCGCATCCGCACCTCGTGGGCCAGCCCCAGCAGCTCCTCCAGCCGGTCGTCGCCCAGCCGCAGCACCTCGACCAGCTGCTCCTGGGACAACCCCTCGCCGCGCTCCAGCACCTGCTCACGGGCGATGGCGATGATGTCGGTGTCCACGGCGGTCACAGTCCCACCTCGCTAGCGCTCGGCGAGTCTGCGACCGAGGCCTCTGTGGTGAATGGTGCCCTCGCAAGCTCGGTCACTAACTGATCTCCTCACTCGGCGTCGAATGCAGTCTGCCGCACCCGACCGGCACGTCTCGTGTTACGAGCCTCACGCTGCTCAGGCCGTGAACTGCTCGGCGAACACGTCCGGGTCGAACGTGCCGCCCAGCCACGGCGACATGGCCGCCCGCGCGACCTCCAGGAAGTCCGTGGGGTCCAGCAGCCCCGCGCCCGCCGGCAGCGCCCCGAGCAGCGGCCCGCCGGCCGCCTCGGGCAGGTCGACGAGGTTGCAGCGGGAGGCCAGGTCCGGCTCGGCCGGCCAGCTGCCGATCACCACGCCCGCGCACTCGATGCCCCGCTTGAGCAGCACCTCGGCGGTCAGCGCGGTGTGGTTGAGGGTGCCGAGGCCGGCCTCGGCCACGATCAGCACGATGGCGTTGAGGGCCCAGGCCACGTCGGCCAGGGTCGCGCCCTCGTCGTCGAACCGCACCAGCAGCCCGCCAGCGCCCTCGACCAGCACCAGGTCGTGCTCGGCGGCCAGCTCGGCCACCACCGAGGCGATCTCGGCCGGGTGCACCTGCGGCAGGCCGGCGCGGGTGGCGGCGGTGTCCGGGGCCAGCGGCTCCGGGTAGCGCCGCAGCTCACGCGTGGTGATCTTGCCGGCGAACCGGGCCACCTCGTCCAGGTCGCCCGGCTCCTGCGGGCCGACGCCCGTCTGGGCCGGCTTGACCACGGCGACCCGCTGGCCGCTGTCCACCGCGAGCGCCGCACAGGCCGCCGTGACCATGGTCTTGCCGACCTCGGTGCCCGTGCCGGTGATGACGAGGATGTTCACGACCCGTCAGATTAGTGGCTGGGCCGGGGTCGGGCTCAGCCGACCGCCGCGGCCGCAATGATGGCGTTGCAGACCTGAGACAGGTCGTCGTCCCCGATGACGTACGGCGGCATGGTGTAGACGAGGTCGTTGAACGGCCGCAGCCACACGCCGTGGTCGACGGCGGCCTTGGTCGCGGCGGCCATGTCGACCGGGTGGTCGAGCTGCACGGCCCCGATCGCGCCGAAGACCCGCACGTCGGCGACCCCGGGCAGCTCACGGGCGGCCTCCAGGGCGTGCAGGCCGGTCTCGATCCGCTTGATCTCACCCCGCCAGTCCTGCCCGAGCAGCAGGTCGATGGAGGCGTTGGCGACGGCCGAGGACAGCGGGTTGCCCATGAAGGTCGGACCGTGGGCCAGCACCGGCACCTCGCCGCGGGAGATGCCCTCGGCCACCCCCGACGTGCACAGCGCCGCCGACATCGTCATGTATCCGCCGGTCAGGGCCTTGCCCAGGCACATCACGTCGGGGCTGACGCCGGCGTGGTCGGCGGCGAACAGCTCGCCGGTGCGGCCGAAGCCGGTGGCGATCTCGTCGAAGACCAGCAGCACGTCGTTGGCCAGCGTGACCTCCCGCAGCACGTGCAGGTAGCGGGGGTCGTGGAAGCGCATGCCGCCGGCGTTCTGCACCACCGGCTCGACGACCACGGCCGCCAGCTCGTCGGCGTGCTGCTCGACCAGGTCCACGAGGTGCTGCACGTAGTCGTGCTCGAACTCGCGCGGCGGCGGGTCGGCGAACACCTGCCGCGGCAGCACGCCGGTCCACAGGGAGTGCATGCCGCCCTCGGGGTCGCACACGCTCATCGGGTGGAAGGTGTCGCCGTGGTAGCCCCGACGCCAGGTCAGCAGCCGGGTCTTGCCGGTCCGCCCCAGCGACCGCCAGTACTGGAGGCACATCTTGATGGCGACCTCCACCGACACCGAGCCGGAGTCGGCCAGGAACACGTGCCGCAACGGCTCGGGGGTGATCTCCACCAGCTTGGCCGCCAGCGCCACGGCGGGCTCGTGGGTGAGGCCGCCGAACATGACGTGGCTCATCCGCCCCAGCTGGTCGGTGACCGCAGCGTCGAGCACCGGGTGGCGGTAGCCGTGGATGGCCGACCACCAGGAGGCCATGCCGTCGACCAGCTCCCGCCCGTCGGCCAGCCGCAGCCGCACCCCCTCGGCGTCGGTGACCACCAGCGGGTCGATCCGGCCGGGCATCGGGCCGTAGGGATGCCAGACGTGGGCGCGGTCCAGGGCGAGCAGCTCGTCGGGGGTCACGGCGAGGACCCTAACCCGGCCGCACCAGTCCGGTCTCGTACGCGAACACCACCGCCTGGGTGCGGTCGCGCAGGCCCAGTTTCGGCAGGATCCGGCTGACGTGCACCTTGACCGTCGAGTGGGCGAGGTGCAGCCGGCCGGCGATCTCGGCGTTGGTGCGACCGGCGGCCAGTTCCATGAGGATCTCTCGTTCACGGGCGGTGAGCGCGTCGAGCACGCCCTCCGGGAAGGAGGGCCGAGCCAGCGCCACGGCCTGTTCCAGTTCCCTTGTGACTTGGGCCCGACGCGTCCGCATGACAACGCCGAGCGCCGCCGCCGCGACGGCGCCGATGGTCAGACTCGTTGCGGCAACGAGGAATCCGCCCCAGCTGAGGGCGTACGCGATGATGCCGGCCTCCAGCACCGCCGCGGCGGCGAGCAGCCGGCGCAGTCCCGTGTGCGCGCCAACCGTATAGATCGCCACCAGCAGCGCGATGTCCGCCGGCAGCCTGATCTCCAGCAGTAGCTGGACGAACGCGGCCGAGGCGACCAGGCCGAAGACCAGGACCGGCGCCTGCCGACGCCAGGCCAGCGGGGCCGTCAGCGCGACCTGCAACGGCCACGCGTCGGGCACCAGGGCGAAGGTCGCCAGGAAGAGCGCGGCGGCGAGCGCGGCGTCCGCCGCCACGGTTCGGTTCACGCGGACAAAGTAGGCCCCACCAGCTGAGAAACCGCTGAGCTATATCCCGGGATATAGGGCCAGAACACATCTCCAGACAGACGCGGGCGAGGTGCCGGCCGCCCTAGCGTTCGATGCGTGATGACATTCCTGACCGCAGCGGCCATGGTCGCCGCGACCGTCACGGGCATCCACCTGCCCGCGCCGACCGGACCGCTTCCGGTCGGCAGCAGCACCCTGCACCTCGTCGACCGCAGCCGGCCGGACATCTGGGCCCCGGCGAACTCCCGTGAGCTGATCGTCAGCCTCTACTACCCGGCCTTCCCCGGCGGGCCGCCCGTGCCCTACGCCTCGGCCGCCGAGACCACGCTTCTCGTGCAGGCCCAGGGATTTCCGGCCGCCGCGGCCCAGGCCTTCGCCGACGCCACGACCAACAGCCACGCCCAGGCCCCGCTGCCCGGCCGACATCCGCTGGTGTTGCTGTCCCCCGGTCTCGGCGCACCGCGCTACACGCTGACCACCCTCGCCGAGGACTTAGCCAGTCACGGCTACGTCGTGGCTTCCCTCGACCATGCCTACGAATCCGTCGGCACCCTGTTCCCCGGCGACCGCATGCTGCCGTGCCTCGCCTGCGAGGCCGAGGACCTCCGCCCGCTGGTGCTCAACCGGGCCAAGGACGCCTCGTTCGTCATCGATCAGCTGACCACTCGGTACCCCGGGCTGATCGACCCGAACCGGATCGGCATGGCCGGCCACTCCATCGGCGGCGCGAGCGCACTGGCGGCGATGGAGGCGGATCCGCGGATCAAGGCCGGCGTCGACATGGACGGCGCGTTCCACGTCGACGCACGCGACGGCATGAGCCGGCCGTTCCTCATGCTCGGCAACGCCGGCCACGGCCCCGGCGGCCAGGACTCGACCTGGGACCAGGTCTGGCCCGAGCTCAGCGGCTGGAAGCGGTGGCTCACCGTCACCGGGTCCAACCACTACTCCTTCACCGACGCGCCCACCCTGCTGGCCCAGTTCGGCGCCCCCATGCCGGGCCTGCCGGCCGACCGGGCCGTCGCCATCACCCGCGACTACGTCACCGCGTTCTTCGACCAGACGCTGTCGTGCCGGCCGGAGCCGATCCTGGCCGGCCCCACCCCGAGCAACCCGGAGGTGACCTTCAACAGCCCTTGAGCCGCGCCAGCAGGGCGGCGCCGTCCGGGGAACCCAGGCCCGTGCACGGGTCCCAGCCCGGCGAGGCCGGATAGCCCTGGTTGTCGCCGGCGGTCACGTCCCGGAAGCCGGCCGCGAGCACACCCGGTTGAGAATCCTTGTACAGCAACGGTTGCAGCAGTCCCAGGGGGCGCCCCAGCTGCTGCGCCAGGCGGGCCACCAACGCGGCCCAGAGCGGGGCGACGGCGCTGGTGCCGCCGGCGGGAGAGGTTTTCCCGTGCACCAGAACGGAATACCCGGTCCGCGGATCGGCCACGCCGGCGACGTCGGGCACACCCCGACCGCCATCCGGTGTGCCACAAATGGATTGGTAGTCCGGGCGGGGAAAGAAGACACTGACCCCACCGCCGGTGGCGTTCTTGCCCACGCCGTTGTTCCACACGGTCTCACTGTCGATCACGCCGGTCGAGGGGTCGGCGTGCAGCGTGGTTCCGCCGCAGGACAACACGTGCGGGCTCGACGCCGGGAAGTCCACATGCCGCCGGCCGTCGGTCAGCTCGTCGGCGGCGCCCCAGTCGCCGCTGGAGACGATCACGGTGACACCGAGGGCGGCCGCGTCGGCGAAGGCGTCGTCGAGGGCCCTGCGGGTCTGCTCGGTCCACAGGTCCTCGGCCGCGCCCCAGCTGATGCTCACCGCCACCGGCGTGGGCAATGCGTGCACCGCCGCGCTCACCGCGTCGACAAAGCCCTGATCGGTATTGGGCGCGAAGTACACCACCTGCCGCACCTCCGGCGCGAGGCCGCCGATCACCTCGATGTCCAGCAACACCTCGTCATCGCCGGTGGTGTTGGGCGCGTTCGCCCCGTCGTCCACCGCCACCGCCCGCACCGACACCGGTCCGACCCCGATGTCCTGGAAGTACTGCGACAGCTCGGCATCGGTGTAGCCGCCGCCGAGCTCCACCACCGCGACGGTCTGGTCCACACCGGCCACCGCCGCCGGAAACCCATAGATCCTGCCGAGTTGAGGAGGTGTATAGGAAACCCTGGGCGCCTCGACACCAGCGCCGGTGCCCGGGCCCGAGTCAGAGCCGGAGCCGGTGCCTGTGTCGGCGCCGGAGTTCGTGTCGGTGCCGGTGCCGGAATCGGTGTTGGCGTTGGCGTCGATCTGGACGCGGGGGCGGCGGACCTGGGGGCGGTCGTCCAGGCCGAGCACGGCCTGCACGACACCGTCCAGTTCGGCCGGGACCTCCAGGGCGCCGACCCGGCGGCGGTGGCGGGCGTCGCCGACCAGGGAGACGCCGAAGGCGCGGTGCAGGGCGGCCAGGTCGCCGCGGACGGTCAGGCGGCGGGAGGCCGGGTCCTCGGCCACCACCTCGACGCCGAGTCCACTCAGGACGGTGCGAACCCGTTGCGCGTCGGCGGGATCGGCGCCGTAGCGGTCGGCGAGGTCCTGCCGGCCGATGGTGGACGGCCCGTACACGAGAGCGGCCGGCAGCTCGGCCCGCCGCCGGAGCACCACGGTCGCGGTGATCACGGTGGCGGGATCGAGCGTGCCGGCCGGGACGACGCCTGGGGCCGCCGGGCGAGTGCTACCGGGCAGTTCTACTCGTCCTGGCATGCCCTCGATAGCTACAGGACGACCGGCAGCTTCTCAAGTCCGTGGATCAGGATGCTGATTCGCCACTGGAGCTCGTCGGCGGAGCCGGCCAGCTTCATGTCGGGGAACGCCTTGAGCAGGCCGCGGAAGGCGATCTCGCCCTCCAGGCGGGCCAGCGGCGCGCCCAGGCAGTAGTGGATGCCGTGGCCGAAGGCCAGGTGCCCGCCGACCGGCCGGGTGATGTCGAGCTCGTCGGCGTGGTCGTAGTGGGCGCCGTCGCGGTTGGCCGAGCCCAGGCCGACCAGCACGAGGGCGTTGGCCGGGATGGTGACGTCGCCGAGCACGACCGGCTCGGTGGTGTACCGGAACGTGGCCATGTTGACCGGGCTGCGGAAGCGCAGGAACTCGTCGACGGCCGAGGCCATCAGCGACGGGTCGGACTTGAGCAGCGCCAGCTGCTCGGGGTTGGTCAGCAGGGCCAGCACGCCGTTGCCGATCAGGTTGACCGTGGTCTCGTGCCCGGCCACCAGCAGCAGGAAGGCCATGCCGATCAGCTCCTGCTCGCTGAACCGGTCGCTGTCCTCGCTGGTCTCGATCAGCGCCGACAGCAGGTCCTCGCCCGGGTTGGCCCGCTTGGCCGCGATGAGCTTGGCGAAGTAGCCGGCCATCCACTGCCCGGCCTGCTGCGTCGCCTCCGGGCCGGAGCTGGAGATCAGGGTGTTGGAGGCGCGGCGGAACTGCTCGCGGTCCTCGTCGTCCACGCCGAGCAGCTCGCTGATCACGGTGATCGGCAGCGGGAAGGCGAACACGTCCAGCAGGTCGACCTCGTCGCCGGCGGACAGTTGGCCCAGCAGCTCGGCGGTGATCTCCTCGATCCGCGGCCGCATCTGCTCGATGCGGCGGGCGGTGAAGGCCTTGGTGACCAGCCGGCGCAGGCGGGTGTGGTCCGGCGGGTCCATGGACAGCATGTGCTGGCTCAGGTCCGGCGCGAACTCCCGTGCCTGGCCGTCACCAGTCCTGGCCAGCTCCATGGCCGCGCGCATGCCGGCGCTGTTCTTCTGCACGGTCGGGTCGGCCAGCACCGCCTTGGCGTCCTCGTACCGGGTGACCACCCACACGCGGAAGTTGTTGGGGGTGATCACCTCGTGGGCCGGCGCGTCGGCGCGTAACCGGGCCTGGATCGACTGCGGGTTCTGGAAGAACTCCGGCGTGAACAACTCGGCGGGCGCCGTCTCGGTGCCTGTCATGGGGCTCTCCCCTCGTGCCACGTAATCAGCGTTAACCAACGATAGGTTAACCCCGTTTACTCCAGTGTGCCGAGGGGGTGCCCCGGGCGCATCCATTATCGACGAATGTGCCCGGGGTCACAGGCCTTTCAGCCCAGGCAACCCGGTCCCAACAGGGCCTTGAGATCGCCCATCAGTGAGGGTGACGGCTCCACCCGCAGCGCGTCGTCCAGCCGCAGCATGGTGCCGCGCCGGCCGTTCATCAGGTTCAGGTGCACCTCGGTGGAGCCGGGGTGCGACTTGAGCACGTCCTTGAGCTGGGCCACCAGCGGCCGGGTGCACTTGGCCGCGTGCATGGTCAGCTTCACCGGCATGCCGCTGGCCGCCATCTCCAGGTCCGGCAGGGCCAGGTCGTTGGCGATCAGCGAGATCCGGTCGTCCCGCTTGGCGATGCGGGCCTTGACCAGCACGATCGCGTCCTCGGCCAGGCTCATGCCGACCACCGAGTAGGTCTTCGGGAAGAACAGCACCTCGATGCCGCCGGCCAGGTCCTCCAACTGGGCCGAGGCCCACGAGTCGCCGGACTTGTTGATCCGCCGGGTCACCGAGGCCAGGATGCCGCCCACGGTGACCTGCGCGCCGTCGGGCAGGTTGCCTTCCAGGATGGTGGCGATCGCCGTGTCGGACTGGGCCTCCAGCACCCGCTCCACCCCGTTGAGCGGGTGGCCGGACACGTACAGGCCCAGCATCTCCCGCTCCAGGGTCAGCTGGTGCTTGGAGTCCCACTGCTCGTCGGGCACCTTCACGTCGAACACGCCGCCGGCGTTGTCCTCGCCGTCGTCCCCGCCGCCGAACAGGTCGAACTGGCCGACCGCCTCCGCCTTCTTGGTGTCCATGATCGCGTCGACGGCCTCGATGTGCACCATGTGCAGGCCCTTGCGCGGATGGCCCAGCGAGTCGAACGCGCCCGCCTTGATCAGCGATTCGATGACCTTCTTGTTGCAGGCGTTGGCGTCCACCTTGCGCAGGTAGTCGGAGAAGTCGACGAACGCGCCCTTGGCCTCGCGGGCGGCCACGATCGAGTCGACCACGTTGGCGCCGACGTTGCGGATCGCGCCCAGGCCGAACCGGATGCTGTCGCCGACCGGCGCGAACTCGCGCATCGAGTCGTTGACGTCCGGCGGCAGCACGGTGATGCCCATCTTGCGGCACTCGGCCAGGTAGATGGCGGCCTTGTCCTTGTCGTCGCCGACCGAGGTGAGCAGGCCGGCCATGTACTCGGCCGGGAAGTTGGCCTTCAGGTAGGCGGTCCAGTACGACACCAGGCCGTACGCGGCCGAGTGGGCCTTGTTGAAGGCGTAGTCGGCGAACGGGACCAGGATCTCCCAGAGGGTCTTGACGGCGTCGGCCGGGTAGCCGTTGTCCAGCATGCCCTTCTCGAAGCCGGCGAACTCCTTGTCCAGGATCTCCTTCTTCTTCTTGCCCATCGCGCGGCGCAGCAGGTCGGCCTGTCCCAGCGTGTAGCCGGCCAGCTTCTGCGCGATGGCCATGACCTGCTCCTGGTACACGATCAGGCCGTAGGTGGTGCCGAGGATGTCCTTGAGCGGCTCGGCCAGCGCCGGGTGGATCGGCGTGATCTCCTGCTGCTTGTTCTTGCGCAGCGCGTAGTTCGTGTGCGACTTGGCGCCCATCGGGCCGGGCCGGTAGAGCGCGCCGACGGCGGAGATGTCCTCGAAGTTGTCCGGGCGCATCAGGCGGAGCAGGTCGCGCATGGGGCCGCCGTCGAGCTGGAACACGCCGAGGGTGTCGCCCCGGGACAGCAGCTCGTAGGTCTTCTTGTCGTCCAGCGGCAGGGTGTCCAGGTCGGGCGGGGTCTTGCCGTTGAGCGTGATGTTCTTCATCGTGTCGTCGATGACGGTGAGGTTGCGCAGGCCCAGGAAGTCCATCTTGAGCAGGCCGAGCGTCTCGCAGGTCGGGTAGTCGAACTGCGTGATGATCGAGCCGTCCTGCGGCCGCTTCCACACCGGGATGTGGTCGGTCAGCGTCTCCGCGGACATGATCACCGCGCAGGCGTGCACGCCGGCGTTGCGGATCAGGCCCTCCAGGCCCCGGCCGGTGTCGATGATCTCCTTGACCTGCGGGTCCTGCTCGTAGAGGGCGCGGATCTCGGTGGCCTCGGCGTAGCGCTTGTGGCTCGGGTCGAACAGGCCGTTGAGCGGGATGTCCTTGGCCATCACGGCCGGCGGGTAGGCCTTGGAGATCCGGTCGGCCACCGCGTAGCCGGGCTGCCCGTACAGCACGCGGGCCGAGTCCTTGATCGCCGCCTTGGCCTTGATGGTGCCGAAGGTGATCACCTGGGCGACCTTGTCCTCGCCCCACTTCTCGGTCACGTACCGGATGACGTCGCCGCGCCTGCGCTCGTCGAAGTCGATGTCGATGTCGGGGGGGCTGACCCGGTCGGGGTTGAGGAACCGCTCGAAGATCAGGCCGTGGGCCAGCGGGTCCAGGTCGGTGATGCCCATCGCGTAGGCGATCAGCGCGCCCGCGGCCGAGCCTCGGCCCGGGCCGACCCGGATGCCGTTGTTCTTGGCCCACATGATGAAGTCGGCGACCACCAGGAAGTAGGCCGGGAAGCCCATCTGAAGGATGACGCCGATCTCGAACTCGACCTGCTTGCGGTGCTCCTCGTCCACGCCGCCCGGGAATCGGCGCTCCATGCCGGCCCAGACCTGCTGCTTGAAGTACTCGTCCTCGGTCATGCCCTCGGGGATCGGGAACCGCGGCATCAGGTTGTGGAACTCGAACATGCCGGTGGTGTCGACCTTCTCGGCCACCAGCAGCGTGTTGCGGCAGCCCTCCTGCCACGGGTCGGAGGAGTCGATGGCGCGCATCTCCTCCGGCGACTTCAGGTAGTAGCCGGTGCCGTCGAACTTGAACCGGGTCGGGTCCTGCAGCGTCTTGCCGGTCTGCACGCACAGCAGCACGCCGTGGGCGTCGCGGTCGGTGTCGTAGGTGTAGTGCGAGTCGTTGGTCACCACGAACGGCAGGTTGAGCTGCTTGGCCACGGTGACCAGGCCGTCGCGGACCCGGCTCTCGATCTCGATGCCGTGGTCCATCAGCTCCACGAAGAAGTTGCCCTCGCCGTAGATGTCCTTCCAGTCCGAGGCGGCCTGGAGGGCCTCCTTGTCCTGGCCCAGCCGCAGCCGCGTCTGCACCTCGCCCGACGGGCAGCCGGTGGTGGCCATCAGGCCCTTGGAGTTGGCGGCGATCAGCTCGCGGTCCATCCGCGGCCACTTGCCCAGCTGGCCGTCGATCGAGGCGTAGCTGGAGGCCCGCATCAGGTTGTGCAGGCCCTCCTTGCTGGCCGCCCAGATCGTCTGGTGGGTGTAGGCGCCGCTGGCCGACACGTCGTCGTTCTTCTGGTGCGGCTCGCCCCAGGTGATGCGCTTCTTCTCGTGACGGGAGCCCGGCGCCATGTACGCCTCGATGCCGATGATCGGCTTGATCCCGGCGGCGGTGGCCTGCTTGTAGAAGTCGTAGGCCCCGTACATGTTGCCGTGATCGGTGATCGCGGCCGCCGGCATGCCCAGCCGATCGCACTCGGTGAACATGTCCTTGAGCTTGGCGGCCCCGTCGAGCATCGAGTACTCGGTGTGCACGTGCAGGTGCACGAACGAGTCGGACATGGTAGGCGGCCTCCCCTGGGCTGAACGACGAGCGCCGTCTATCTTGCCTCGGTTTCCCTCCGTATTCGAACGCGCCCCACGGCGTTTCGCCACCGAACTTCCGGGGGGCGCATCGCCGCAGGTCGACGCGGGGTTGTCGACGCTGTGCCCGAAGGGGGATTCCTGGTTCCTCTAGGGGCAGGCCCCCTTCCGCGCACGCCCCTCCCGGGTGAGGCTGCGCGACATGGACGAAGACCTGCTCTGGATCTTGGACGAGAAGGCCAACCACAACGAGACCTCGGTCGAGGAGCTCGTCTGGCTTCTGGACGAGAAGGCCAACCACAACGAGGTGTCGCTGGAAGAGCTGTGGCCCGCAACCGAGCCGCACTACCACAACCAGGTCGCCGGTGAGCGTCGCTGAGTTGCTCGCCACGGCCCGCAGCCGGTTCGACGCGGGCCGGGCGTTGGAGGCGGTGGAGCCGGCGCGGGCGGCGCTGACCAAGGTGGAGCCGGACTCGGAGCGGGCCGCCAACATCCACGTGGCGCTGAGCGCGATCCACGAGCGGCTGTCCCGGTACGACGAGGCCGAGCACCACGCGCTGCGGGCGGTGGCGCTCACGGACCTGCCGCCGCACGGGCGGCTGCGGGTGCACGCGCTGGCGAGCCTGGCCCAGATCGCCCGGATCCGGGGCCGTCTGGACGAGGCGGAGGGCCTGTACCTCGCGGCGCTGAGCATCGCCGAGGAGGACACCGCGACCTTGCTGTGCGGCCTGGGCGTCGTGCACAAGTACGCGGGCCGCTACGACGACGCGGAGCGGGTCTACCGCGAGGCGCTGGCGTTGATCGGCCCGGACGAGCCGGCGGCCGCGGCCGTCTGGCACAACCTCGGCGGCATCGAGCACTCCCGGGGCCGGCACGCGGAAGGGGAGCCGCACGCCCGCAAGTCGGTGGAGCTACGCGAGCGAACGCACGGCCCGGACCACCCGTCGGTGGCGGCGGACCGGGCAGCGCTGGCGTCGTTGTTGTTGGGGCAGCGCCGATTGGACGAGGCGGAGGACCTGTACCGGCAGGCGCTGGCCGTGTTCGAGCGGGTGTACCCGGCCGACCACTACGACGTCGCCGTCACGTGCAACGACCTCGGCATGGTGCTGGCCGCCCGGGGCGACAAGGACGAGGCGCGCCGGTACTTCCGACGCGCCATCGACATCAAGCGCCGGATCCTCGGACCCGGTCACACTGACACGACGCTCACGGTGCGCAACCTTGCCGCGCTGGGGAGCTGAGCGGCACCAGCACGGGCCCGGTGGTCTGACACGCCTGTCCGCACGCGGTTTCCAGCGTGCAGCACAGTGAGCACACCGCGCCGCCGTGGTGCACGCAGTCGACGATGTCCGGCAGCTCGTACGGGTCCTCGCACACCACGCAGTCGTGCGTCACGGTGAGGTCCGCCGCGCCGGAATCGGGGCCGGACACCAGGTTCGGCCGCGCGAGGTAGTACTTGCCGCCGGTCGCCTTGGCGATCACCGGCACGGCGACCATGGCGATGGCCAGCGCGATGAACGGGCTCCACGCGGCGGCGATCGGCCCGAAGGCACCGAAGTAGGCGACCACCGACACCACCGACGCCAGCACCATGGAGCCGAAGCCGACCGGGTTCACGGCGTACAGGTAGGCCCGCTTGAACTCGATGTACGGCGGGCTCCAGCCCAGCGGCTTGCAGATCACCAGATCCGCGACGACCGCCCCGATCCACGCGATCGCCACGTTCGAGTAGAAGCCGAGGATGTTGTTCAGGAACGCGAACGCGCCGAACTCCATCAGGGCCAACGCGATGCCGCAGTTGACCAGCACGTACCAGGCGCGCCCCGGATGCCGGTGCAGCACCCGGGAGAAGAAGTTGGCGAACGACAGCGAGCCCGAGTAGGCGTTGGTAGTGTTGATCTTGATCTGGGAGACGATCACGAACAGCGCGGCCAGCGGCAGGGTCACCGCGCCCAGTGCCGGCCGGACGGCTTCCACGTAGGGGGCGATCGGCTCCAGGACGGCGGACTGTCCGATCGCCCCCAACGCGCAGAACGCCAGGAACGCGCCGCCCAACTGCTTGAGCGCTCCCAGCACCACCCAGCCGGGCCCGGCGGCGATCACGGCCGCCCACCAGGCCCGCCGGTTGGAGTCGGTCCTGGTCGGCATGAACCGCAGGTAGTCGGCCTGCTCGCCGATCTGCCCGATCAGCGACAGCGCCACGCCCGCGCCCAGCCCGACCCCGGTCAGCGACAGCCCGCCGCCGAACGAGGTGAACTGCCCGAACTTCTCGGGATGCGTGGCCAGCACGACGATGAACGGCAGCACCAGCCCAGCCAGCCACACCGGCTGGGTCCACACCTGCATCTTGGCCAGCGCCCGCATGCCGAACAGCACGAACGGCAGCACGATCAGCGTGGTCAGCAGGTAGCCCAGGGCCAGGGGCAAGCCGAAGGCCAGCTGGAACGCCTGCGCCATGATCGACCCCTCCAGCGAGAAGAAGATCACCGTGAAGCTGGCGTAGATCAACGAGGTCAGGGTCGACCCGAAGTAGCCGAAGCCCGCGCCCCGGGTGAGCAGGTCCATGTCCACGCCGTAGCGGGCGCAGGCGGTCGCGATCGGGATGCCGGTCAGGAAGATGACCACCGCGGCGATGCCGATGGCCAGCGCCGCCGACGAGAAGCCGTGCAGCATCACGATGCTCGCGCCGATGGCGAAGTCGGCGAGATAGGCGATGCCGCCCAGCGCGGTGCTGGCCACCGAGAACGGGGACCAACGGCGGAAGGCGTTGGCCGCGTAGCGCAGCGAATAGTCCTCGCTGTCCTCGTTGGCCGCCAGCCAGGCATAGCGGCGCTTGGGCCCGGTCTTCTGCGCGGTGACGGTCATGGCAACCGAAGGTAGGAACCCCCTTTTACGTCCAGGTTCCGTCACTGTTACCCCACCTGGGCAGGTGATCTTCTGGCCGCGGGCGCACCGGGACGGACGACGCGGCGGCCGACCGGGTAGCGTGCCAGGCGTGGCTGTGCCGGATCCTGTCGATTTCCGCCTGCTCTCGCTGATTGCCGAGACCGGGCGGGCCGCTGTGCACGACGTCGCCGCACGGCTGGGCATGGACCCGAGGGAGGCCGCGGCGCGCCTGGTCGCGCTGTCCGCGGCCGGTTTGCCGCTGCTGGTCGGCGTGGAATGCGACCCCAACGGGATCCGCGCCGCGCTGGCCGCCGCCAGCCGCCCGCAGCAGCAGTGGCCGGCGTATCCCCAGCAGCAGCAACCACAACAGCAGCCGCAGTACGCGCCGCAGCAGCAGATGCCGCCCCAGTACCAGCAGCAGCATCCCCAGCCGCAGTACGCACCGCCGCCCCAGTACGCGCCTCCCCAGAACGTGGTGGCCCCGCAGAGCGTGCCGTTCCCGGTCCAGCAGCCCGCTCCGCCCGTGCCGCCACAGCCTCAGGCCCAACCGGTCGGCGGCACGTGGGGCCCGCCGCAGACGTCCGCGTGGGCCCGGGGTGATCAGCAGACCGTCAAGGCCGAGCCCGTGCCGCCGCCCAAGTTCACCGTCGGCTCCACGCAGCAGACCGTGGGCCTGGAGGGCGAGCAGCTGTCCATCCAGCTCGTCGAGGTCGTCGACCCCGCCGACTTCCTGTTCACCGCCGCCGGCTACCGCCTCCAGGAGGGCGAGCGGGCCGTGGTCGTGCACACCGAGCTGACCAACCGCGGCACCGTGCCCTTCTCCTCGCTGCCCGACCTGTACCTGCTCCTGGTCGCCGCCGACGGTCAGACGGTGTCCAAGGCCCCCGTGTCGCTGTCCTCCCGGCCCCCGCACCGCATCGGCGTGCAGCCCGGCGAGACCGCCGGCGGCCACACCGTCTACGTGCTGCCCGACTCCACCGACCTCACCTCGGTCCGCTGGAGCCCCCGCCCCGACGACCCCGCCCATTCCCTCACCTGGGAGATCGAGGTCTAGCTCCCCCGCACCTCGCCGCCCACCCACCCCCCAGTTTTTTCCACATGCGCTTCCCATGTGGCATCAGACGCCAAGTAGGAAGCGCATGTGGCGTACAACCGGGGGGATTGCCACATGCGCTTCCCATGTGGGTTCAGGTGCCAAGTAGGAAGCGCATGTGGCGAAAGAGGTGGAGGTCAGCTTTCGGCGCGGATGCGGTCGAGGGCGATGCGGAGGTCGTCCGGGTACTGGCTCTCGAAGGTCACCCATTCGCCGTCGGCGGGGTGGTGGAACGACAGGGTCTTGGCCTGTAGCCATTGCCGGGTCAGATCGAGGCGCTTGGCCAGCACGGGGTCGGCCCCGTACGTGAGGTCGCCGACGCACGGGTGGCGCAGGGCGGAGAAGTGCACGCGGATCTGGTGGGTGCGGCCGGTCTCCAGGTGCACCTCGAGCAGCGAGGCGGCGCGGAAGGCCTCCAGCATCTCGTAGTGGGTGACGCTGGGACGGCCGCCGGCGACGACGGCCCACTTGTAGTCGTGCTTGGGGTGCCGGTCGATGGGCGCGTCGATGGTGCCGCGCGTGGGATCGGGGTGCCCCTGCACGAGGGCGTGGTAGACCTTGTCCACGGTGCGTTCCTTGAACGCCCGCTTGAGCACGGTGTAGGCGTGCTCGCTCTTGGCCACGACCATCACGCCGGTGGTGCCGGCGTCGAGGCGGTGCACGACGCCCTGCCGCTCGGCGGCGCCGGAGGTGGAGATCCGGATGCCGGCGGCGGCGAGGCCGCCGACGACGGTGGGGCCGGTCCAGCCGGGGCTGGGGTGCACGGCGACGCCGACGGGCTTGTCGACGACCACGACGTCGTCGTCCTCGTGCAGGATGACCAATCCTTCGACCGGCACGGCCTGCACGGTGACGGGCTGCGCGGGCGCGGGCAGCGTCACCTCCAGCCAGGCGCCGGCGATGAGCCGGTCGGACTTGCCGACGGCGCGGCCGTCGACGACGACGTCGCCGGAGTCGGCCAGCGTGGCGACGGTGGTGCGGGACAGCCCGAGCAGCTTGGACAGGCCGGCGTCCACACGCATGCCGTCGAGACCGTCGGGCACGGGCAGCTCGCGCAGGTCACTCACTGGTCTTGGCCTCCCGCGTCGAGCGACCGTCGTAGTCCCGGCCCAGGATCGCCATCAGCACGATCAGCGCGCCGCCCACGCAGATCGCCGAGTCGGCGAAGTTGAACACGGGGAAGTACTGGGCGTTCGGCCCGAACACGGAGATGAAGTCGACGACGTGCCCCTGGAGCGCGCCGGGGGCGCGGAAGATGCGGTCCAGCAGGTTGCCCAGCGCGCCGCCGAACACGAAGCCGAGCCCGACGGCCCAGCCCCGCGAGCGAAGCCGCGGCGCCACCCAGATGATCGCGGCCAGCACGCCGACGCAGATCACGCTGAACACCCAGGTCATGCCGGTGACGCCGAGCGAGAACGCGGCGTACGGGTTGCGGATGACGTCCAGGTAGACCAGGCCGCCGGCCAGCGACACCGGCGGCTTGCCCTCCAGGTTGGCCACGACCAGGGCCTTGGTGACGATGTCCAGCGCCAGCGCCACGACGGCGGCCGTCACCAGCAGGCCGATCCGGCGGGGCAGCAGCCGCTGCGCCGCGACCGGTTCGGTGTTGGGCTCGGTGCTCACGCCACCCATTGTCCCTCAGCCGCGGACCAGCTCAAATTCGCACCTCAGGCGGCGACGAACGGCGGCAGCGGGCGGTTGTCGTCGGCCGGCGCCCAGCGGCCGTCCTGCTGCACGTATGTCCACTTCGGCCCCTCGGTGACCAGCTTGCGCAGGGCGCCGACGAGGCGGTCCACGTGCTCGGTGGTGCTGCCGAGGCCGAGGCTGGCGCGCAGGGCGCGCTGCTCGGTGGCGTCGACGCGGCCCAGCAGGCGGCGGGTGGCCACGTGCGCGCAGAACGCGCCGTCACGCACGCCGATGCCGTACTCCGCGGAGAGCGCGGCGGCGATGAGGCCGGCCTCGTGGCCGTGGATGGTGAAGCTGACGACGCCGACCCGGTCCGAGCCGGGGAAGATGCTCAGCTCGTGCAGGCCGGGCACGGTGCGCAGGCCCTCGCGCAGGCGGGTCAGCAGCGCCTGCTCGTGCCCGACGATGCGGTCCCAGCCGTGACGGGTGATGGTGTCGCAGGCGGCGGCCAGCGCGTGCACGCCGACCACGTTGGGCGAGCCGGCCTCGTGCCGCTCCGGCACCGCGGACCACGACACGCCCAGGTGGTCGCCCCAGTCCACGACGTTCTTGGTGGCGCCACCGCCGACCAGGTACGGCTCGGCCGCCTCCAGCCAGTCGGCGCGGCCGATGAGCGCACCCGCGCCGTAGGGGGCGTAGAGCTTGTGGCCGGACAGCACCACGTAATCGACGTCCAGGGCCTTGATGTCCACGGGGCGGTGCGGCGCCAGCTGCGCGGCGTCGAGCACGATGCGCGCGCCGAAGCGGCGGGCCACGGCCGCGAGTTCGGCCACCGGCCACAGCTCACCGGTCACATTGGACGCACCGGTGACGACCACCAGCCGCGGGCCCTCCGGGCACAGCTTCAGCGCCGCCTCCAGCGCCGGCACGGCCGCGGCCGTCGACTCGGGCGTCTGCACGCGGCGCACGTTCGGGCCACGCCACGGCAGCAGCGCCGCGTGGTGCTCGGTGTCGAACAGCACCACGGAAGTGCGGCGCGGCAACGACTTCGCGAGAAGGTTGAGCGAGTCGGTGGTGTTGCGGGTGAACACGACCGTGTCCGAGGAGCGCGCGCCCACGAAGCGCCGCAACGTGTCCCGCGCCTGCTCATAGACCTTTGTGGACACCTGCGAGGCGAAACCCGCGCCACGGTGGACACTCGCGTACCAGGGCAGCAGCTCGTCGACCGCGTCGCGGACCTGTTCCAGACAGGGCGCGCTGGCCGCGTGGTCGAGGTTGGCGTACTGGATGCGCTCCCCGGTCACCAGCGGCACCGACAGGCGGGCGCCCACGACGGCGGGCACGGTGGGGATGTCGGTGGTGTTGCGGGCCGGCGGGATCGCGATGGTCACAGGGGTGCTCCTCGGGTCAGGGACCCGCCTGGAGTGGGTCCGCGCTTGCCCGGTCGCCGTGTGCGACGGGCCTGGTCCTCACCCGGGGCACCCCACCGCGGAGGAGGGTTGCCGGCCAGCTAGCCGGGGCTTGACGCTGGCACTCATGACCTAACGGGGACCACCGTAACCGACGGTGTGCGGCCGAGTCGAGGGTCCTTCCACATCGTGAGAGGGCTCACTAACGAGTGATTTCGTTCCCGGTGGGGTGACGGGCCGGTCTTTTCCCGGCCGCACCGGCGCAGACTCGGCCACGCACCAGGTGTGGCCGAACCGCTCGGAGGTAGTCATGTTCCGCGAGCTCGACGACGAGCTCAACCGGCATCTGGCGATGCTGGCCGATCTCGCCCGGGACCCGGACGACGGCCTGGTCAGCAGCGTCACCCGCCGGCAGCTCCCGCGCGTCGTCGACGCCGTGGCGACCCTGCTCAGCGAGCACTCCCCCGACCAGCACGGCCGCTGCGGCGCCTGCCGCCCCGACCACTGGTGGCAGCCCCGCCCGACCTTCCCGTGCCCGGCCTACCTGGCCGTGCACAGGGCGTTGTTCGCCGGCACCCTGAGCTGAGTCAGCCACACGGCGGCCGGTAGTCCACCCCCGGCTGCTCATGGCCCCGGTCCGCCTCGCTGAAGGCAGCGTCCGGGCCGGCGACAACCCGGTCGACGTCCAGGTCCACCGAGGGCGATGCTGAACACGGTGCCGCTCAAGGATTTTGTCGGCAGCGTGACCTCGTCGCCCCGGCTCCACCGGCCGTTCCACCTCAGTCGGTGCCGGACTCGCCCTTCCACTTGGCGAACCGGCCGGCGCGGTCCACCGCCCTGATTCTTCGCTCCGCGGCGTCGCGGGCGGTTTCGGTGGCCACCACCAGCAGCTGATCGTCCTCCTGAAGCCGGGTGGTGGAGGTGGGGGTGAAGCCGGCCTCGCCGCGCACGATGAGGCTGATCGAGGCCCCGGTCGGCAGCCGCAGCTCGGACAGGTAGACGCCGTGCAGCTTGGAGCCGGCCTGCACCTTCACCTGGAGCAGTTCGGCCCCGAGGGTGTCCAGCGGGGCCGAGTCGACCTCGATCTCCTGGGCGTCGGTGGACCCCTTGATCAGCCCCAGCCAGCGGCCGATCAGCGGCAGGGTCCCGCCCTGCACCAGGGTCAGCACGACCACGAGCACGAAGACCACGTCGACCAGGTGCTGCGCGCCGGGAACGCCGTTGGTCAGCGGGATCAGGGCCAGCACGATGGGCACGGCGCCGCGAAGCCCGGACCAGGACAGGAAGACCTGCTCCCGCCACTTGATCCTGAACGGGGTCATGGACAGCAGCACCGACAGCGGCCGGGCCAGCAGCAGCAGGACCGCCCCGGCGACCAGGGCCGGGATCAGGGCGCTGACCAGCCGGTGCGGCGAGGCGAACAGGCCGAGTAAGACGAAAAGGCCGATCTGGGCCAGCCAGCCAAGGCCCTCGGCGAACGAGAGCGTGTCGGACCGGTGCGGCAGCCGGGAATTGCCCAGCACCAGGCCGGTCACGTAGGTGGCCAGCAGGCCGGAGGCGTGCAGGATGTCGCCGGTCGCGTAGGCCAGCACGCACATCGCGACCGTGGCCACCGGGTACAGGCCGGTGGCCGGCAGCGCGGCCCGCCGCAGCGCCATCGCCCCGAGCCAGCCGACGATCACGCCGACCGCGGCGCCGGCGGCCAGCTCGTAGACGACCAGCAGCGGCGTGGTCCAGCTGACCGGATCGCCGGCCACGAGCAGCACCACGGCGATGAACACCGGCGCGTCGTTGAGGCCGGACTCCAGCTCCAGCGCGCCGACCAGCCGCTTGCTGACGCCGACCCCGCGCAGCACGCTGAACACGGCGGCGGCGTCGGTGGAGGACAGCACCGCGCCCCACAGCAGGGCGGTCCGCCAGTCCAGGCCCAGCAGCAGGTGCAGCGCCGCGCCGGTGACCGCGACGCTGACCAGCACGGCCACAGTGGACAGTGCGATTCCCAGCCCCAGCGACCTTTTCACGTTCGACCACCGAGTGGTGAGTCCGCCCTCGGCCAGGATGAGGACCAGCGCCGCGATGCCGAGCGACTGGGTGAGCTCGGCGTTGTCGAACCGGATGCCGAAGCCGGCCTCGCCGATCAGCAGGCCGATGCCGAGATAGAGCAGCAGGGACGGCAGGCCCAGGCGCACCGACAGGCGGACGGCGACCACGGAGAGCAACAGCACCACCGCACCGATACCAAGCGCAGTCGATAGATCGGCCATCCCACCTCCCGGATGTCACCTGTCCGCGTGAACATTGTGCGTGACGATCACGGAAATGTACTAATCGGCCACTTTGGATGTCCACAATAGACAGTGTGAACCGGCTGCTATGCTAGAAGTTCGCGCAATCGCTCGAAAGCATCGGGAAGTTCCACGATCTTGTCGCGGCCGCGCTCCCCGGACACGATCACCACGTCCTGACGGCGGATGCCGAATGCGCCGGCCAGCGCCTTGCGCACGGCCTCATTGGCCTTGCCCTCCACCGCGGGCGCGGTGACCGCCACCACCAACGCCCCGTTGCCCCACACGCCGCCGACGGCTTCCCGTCGTGCGCCGGGTTTTACGCGCACAGCGAACCTCATCGGGTGGTCATCAGCTGGAAAGCGCTGCGCGCGTAGGCCACCCGGTTGTCGATATCGACTCCACGGCGGTCGATCTGCACGTGGCCGAGCAGGAAGGTGTGCATCTGGAGCGCGCGGTCCCGGGCGGCGTCCGGCTCGAAGCCCATCGCCGCCAGCCGGGACTCCAGCAACGCCAGCCGGCCCTCGCTCAGCCGCCGCATCGCCGCCGCCACCTGCGGGTCGTCGGTCGCCGCGATCATGGCGAACTCGATGTCGTTCTCCGGGCGGTCCACGATCACCCGGCTGAAGATCAGCCACAGCTGCTCGTCCGGCGGCCGCTCCACCGCGGCGAACGCGGTCATGCCGCCGACGATGTCCCCGGTCCAGCGGTCCAGCGCCGCCTGTAGCAGCGCCTCACGACTCGGGAAGTGCCAGTACGCGCTGCCCTTGGTCGCCCCCAGCCGCTGCGCGAGCGGCTCCACCGCCAGCGCCGCCACGCCCCGCTCGGCGATCATCTCCAGGGCGGCGAGGACCCAGTCGTCCTTCGTCCGGCGCTTCCCGGCCACGATTCCATACGCTACCGTATGGATATGTTCCGTACGGCAGCGTATGGAGCAAGGTGAGGGGGAGCACGGGCTACACAGTTGTGGCGACCCCGGTGCCATGGGGGTGACCGGGGTCGCCATCCCCTCCGATCAGGCCTTGGCCACCAGCACGGTGACCTCGCCGCCGTCGCCGACGGCCCCGCTGACCCCGCTGCCCACCGGCCCGTAGGCCACCGCGTCGGCCAGGGTCTCCGAAGCCAGGAACGCCTCGTGCGTCCGCACCGCGGCCACCACGTCCTCGGCCGCCGAGACGGTCAGCGTGATCCGGTCCGACACGTCCAGGCCGGCGTCGCGACGGGCCTGCTGCACCACGCGGACCACGTCCCGGGCCACCCCCTCGGCGGCCAGCTCGCCGGTGACGGCCGTGTCCAGCACGACCAGGCCGGCCCCGCCGGGCAGCGCCGCCGTCGCGGCCGGGTCGGTGGCCACCAGGCGCTGCTCGTACTCGCCGGGCAGCAGGTCGATGCCGGCCGCCGACACCGAGCCGTCCTCGGCCGTGGTCCACTCGCCGGCCTTCACGGCCTTGATCACCTTCTGCACCGCCGCGCCCAGCCGCGGCCCGCAGGCCCGAGCGTTCACGGTCAGCTGGAACTGGCCGTAGGCCGCCACGTCGGTGGTCAGCTCGACCGCCTTCACGTTGACCTCGTCGCCGATCAGCCCGACGAACGGCCGCAGCGCCTCGGCGTCCGGCGTGGCCACCACCAGCCTGGCCAGCGGCAGCCGCACCCGCAGCTTGTTGGCCTTGCGCAGGGACAGCGCCGCCGAGCAGACCTGCCGCACCTCGTCCATCGCCGACACCAGCGCCGCGTCCGCCGGCACCTCGTCGGGCTTGGGGAAGTCGGCCAGGTGCACCGAGCGACCGCCGGTCAGGCCCCGCCACACCGACTCCGTGGTCAGCGGCAGCAGCGGCGCCGCCACCCGGCTCACCAGCTCCAGCACGGTGTGCAAGGTGTCGACCGCGTCCTGCTCGCCGGCCCAGAACCGGTCCCGGGAGCGTCGCACGTACCAGTTGGTCAGGACCTCCAGGAAGTCGCGCACCGCGAAGCACGCGCCGGCCAGGTCGTAGTTGTCCAGCGACTCGGACACCGCGACCACCAGGTCGTGGGTCTTGGCCAGCACGTACCGGTCCAGCACGTGCTCGCTGTCCACCCGCCACGTGCCCTGCACCCCGGCCGCGTTGGCGTACAGCGCCAGGAAGTACCAGGAGTTCCACAACGGCAGCACGGCCTGGCGCACCGAGTCGCGGATGCCCCGCTCGGTGACGACCAGGTTGCCGCCGCGCAGGATCGGGCTGGACATCAGGAACCAGCGCATGGCATCCGAGCCGTCCCGCTCGAACACCTCGTTGACGTCCGGGTAGTTGTTCAGCGACTTGGACATCTTCTGGCCGTCGTCGCCGAGCACGATGCCGTGCGCGATGCAGTTGCGGAACGCCGGCCGGTCGAACAGGGCGGTGGCCAGCACGTGCATGTTGTAGAACCAGCCACGGGTCTGCGCGCTGTACTCGACGATGAAGTCGCCGGGGTAGTGGTTGTCGAACCAGTCCGTGTTCTCGAACGGGTAGTGCACCTGGGCGAACGGCATCGAGCCCGACTCGAACCAGCAGTCCAGCACCTCCGGCACGCGACGCATGGTCGACTTGCCGGTCGGGTCGTCGGGGTTGGGCCGGGTCAGCTCGTCGATGACCGGGCGGTGCAGGTCGGCCGGGCGCACGCCGAAGTCCCGCTCCAGCTCGTCCAGCGAGCCGTAGACGTCGACCCGCGGGTAGGCCGGGTCGTCGGACATCCACACCGGGATCGGCGAGCCCCAGAACCGGTTGCGGGAGATGTTCCAGTCCCGGGCGTTGGCCAGCCACTTGCCCATCTGGCCGTCCCGCACGTGGTCGGGCACCCAGTTGATCTCCTGGTTGAGCTCGACCATGCGGTCCCGGAACTTGGTCACCGCCACGAACCAGGACGACACCGCCCGCTGGATCAGCGGCGTGTCGCAGCGCCAGCAGTGCGGGTAGGAGTGGTCGTAGGTCTCGTGCCGCAGCAGCACGCCCCGCTCGCGCAGGTCCTTGATGATCGGCTTGTTGGCCTCGAACACCTGGAGGTCGGCGTACGGCGGCACCTCGGCGGTGAACCGGCCGCTGGCGTTGACCGGCACCACCGGCTCGATGCCGGCGGCGTCGGTGACCACCTTGTCGTCCTCACCGAAGGCCGGCGCGATGTGCACAAGGCCGGTGCCGTCCTCGGTGGTCACGTAGTCGGCGGCCAGGATCTGGTGGGCGTTCTCCCGGCCGGCGAAGAAGTCGAACACCGGGGTGTAGCGGCGGCCCAGCAGCTCCGTGCCCTTGAACCGGGCCAGCACCGTCGGCTCCTCGCCCAGCTCGCGGGCGTAGACGCGCACGCGGGCCTCGGCCAGCACGTACTTCTCCCCGTTGGCCTCGACCGTCACGTAGTCGACGTCGGGGTGCACCGCGATGGCCAGGTTGGACGGCAGCGTCCACGGGGTCGTCGTCCAGATCAGCGCCAGCTCGCCGGACTCCAGGCGCATGCCGACCGTGACCGCCGGGTCCTGCCGGTCGCGGTAGGTGTCGTCCATGCGGGTCTCGGAGTTGGACAGCGGCGTCTCGCAGCGCCAGCAGTACCAGAGGACACGGAAGCCCTCGTAGACCAGGCCCTTGTCCCACAGGGTCTTGAAGGCCCACATGACGCTTTCCATGTAGTCCAGGTCGAGCGTCTTGTAGTCGTTCTCGAAGTCGACCCAGCGGGCCTGGCGGGTGACGTAGTCGCGCCACTCCTGGGTGTAGCGCAGCACCGAGGTGCGGCAGGCGTCGTTGAACTTGTCCACACCCAGGGCCTCGATCTCGGCCTTGGACGAGATGCCCAGCTCCTTCTCGGCCCGGAACTCGGCCGGCAGGCCGTGGCAGTCCCAGCCGAAGCGCCGCTCCACGTGGCGGCCGCGCATCGTCTGGTAGCGCGGCACCACGTCCTTGGCGTAGCCGGTCAGCAGGTGGCCGTAGTGCGGCAGGCCGTTGGCGAAGGGCGGGCCGTCGTAGAAGACAAACTCGTTGCCGCCGTTCTCGCCGGCCGGGCGGTCGTCCACGCTGGCCTGGAACGTGCGGTCGGCGCCCCAGTAGTCCAGGACCGCGGTCTCCAGCTGCGGGAACGAGGGCTGCGCGGGCACGCCGCCGCCGTCGGTGAACGATTCGAGTGGATAGGCCATCGGTGCTGCTCCTCGCGGTCCCGTCGTCCGTCGTGACGGGGACGACACGCCTGCCGGCGCACCGCGGTACCACCCCGATTGCCGCCGAAGCGGCCGCTCGTTTGCGGGCTGTGACGGGCCCACCCGTCCGGTTCTACTGAGGCCCCGGCAGGGCCCGTTCTTCCGGAGGCTCCCCGGTGATGGCCGGATCAACACCTGTGCTGCTGTGTCAAGCCTAACGCGAGCCGGCAAATCGCTTCCGGCCCCCACCGGATCGGGGGAAGCGGGTATCTGGCTGAGGGCGGCGTCAGTCCCGGCCGGCCCGGGTGGCCGCCGCGAGGGTGGCGTCGGGGGCGCAGCGGGCGCAGGGGGTGAACCCCAGTTGCCGGGCTTCGTTGACCGGCAGCGGGATGGTCGGGCGGTCGCCGAGCCATGCGCACGATGCGAGGTGGTAGCGGGGGCGCTCGTCGAGCACGAGCACCTCGTCGGTCAGCTCGGAGACGACCAGCGCGTCGGCCGCGTCGGTGTCCTCTTCTCCGGGTTCTCGCTGATCATCACGATTCGTGCCGATCTGGACACCCCCGGTGGCAGGGCTGTCAAGATCACCTGTAGCCTGCGATTCTCCCGGTCCACCCTCGTCTTCCTGGGGGTCCGCATCAGATTCGTCGTCTCCGCCGTCGACGATCGGCTCGGCGGCAGCAGTGCTCGCGACGGCGTCCGGGCGCGCCTGGGCGCGGCGCCGGCGCTGCCAGTCCACGAGCAGCACCACGGCGCCGACGACGCTGAGCGCGACCGAGCCCCAGGCCCACTGGGTCTGGGTGGACACGAGCGCGACCACCAGCAGCGCGAAGGCGGCCAGCACGCACAGCAGCACGACGTAGAGCAGCCCGGAAGACCTTCCGGGGCTACCCGACGACGCTGTGTTGTTCGACGACACGCAGCGACCCTACGACACCACCCAGCCGTTCACGGCGGAACGACGCGGGCCGATGTCGAGCGACCGGCGCGTGCCATCGCCGGCAGACCCCAGCGACTGGCCTGCCCGCGGAGAATCAGATCCGACTCACCCAGCCTCGGCGCGGGCGCCGAACGTGTAGCCACCGCTCTGGCGTCCCTCGGAGGGAGCGGCCGAAGTGCGGTCGTTGAGCTCGGCCAGCTGGGACTCCAGCAGGCTCTTGAGCCGGGTCCGGTACTCGCGCTCCATCGTGCGGAGCATGTCGATCTTCTTCTCCAGCGCGTTCTTCTCCTGGGTGATGTTGCCCATCACCTCGGCGTGCTTGCGCTGTGCGTCGCGGTCCAGGGCCGCGGCCTTCTCCCGGGCGTTGCGCTCCAGGGTCTCCGACCGGGTCCGGGCGTCGTTGAGCATGGTCTCGGCCCGGGTGCGGGCCTCGTTGACCATGGTGTCGGCCTTCGCCCGCGCCTCGGAGAGCAGCTGCTCGGACTTGGTGCGGGCCTCGGCCAGCATCGAGTCCGCCTCGCCCTTGGCCTCACCGGTGAGCCGGTCGGCCATCTCCTGGGCCAGCCCCAGGACCTTGGCCGC
Organism: Kutzneria sp. NPDC052558; assembly: GCF_044547355.1. Taxonomy (NCBI): domain Bacteria; kingdom Bacillati; phylum Actinomycetota; class Actinomycetes; order Pseudonocardiales; family Pseudonocardiaceae; genus Kutzneria; species Kutzneria sp. NPDC052558. The sequence goes on along the minus strand of NZ_JBIUAG010000019.1, from coordinate 61,749 downwards.
CTGCACGTGGTGGTCGCCACCGGGCGTGGTCTGCTCCATCACCGACGGCGGCGGGACGGAAGCGAGGCGACGGGGTTCCTCGCGGCCGGACATGGGGCCGGAGCCGACCTTGCTCCGGGCGTCGTCCAGGTCGGCGCGCGCGGCCTCCAGCTGGGAGTCCAGCTGCTCGACCTGGGCGCGCAGGTCGGAGTTCTCCTCGATCAGACGGGCCAGCTCGCCCTCAACCAGGTCGAGGAAGGCGTCAACCTCGTCCTCGTTGTAGCCCCGCTTCCCGATAGGAGGCTTGCTGAACGCGACGTTGTGCACGTCAGCGGGGGTCAACGGCATCAGATCACCTCACGGCAGTCACGACTGTTGCGGCACCGGGATCCCCGTCACCCGGGCTGCGTCAGCCGCATCAGGATGTATGCGTCAGTTGCAGACTCAGTTGCATCAGTATGTACACGACCAGGAACACGACCATAATCGATAGGTCCAGCCCGACGCCCCCGATCCGTACCATCGGTATCACGCGACGGGCCAACCGGACCGGAGGGTCTGTCACTGTGTAGATGGTCTCCAGCGTGACCGCAACCCCTCCGGCGGGTCGCCACTCCCGGGAGAACGCCCGGACGTACTCCACGACCAGGCGTGCCGAGAGCAGCAGCCAGAAGAAGAACAGCACGTAGTAGACGACCACGAAGACCGGTTGCACGCCACCACTGTGCCACCTGTCATGACTTGGGCAGGAAGCCACCCTCCGCGAGGCGCCTCCGGTCCTCGGCGGTCACGTCGGTGTTCGGCGGTGAGAGAAGGAACACCTTGTTGGTGACCTTGTCCATGCTGCCGCGCAGCGCGAAGGCCAGACCGGCGGCGAAGTCGACCAGCCGCTTGGCGTCCGCGTTGTCCATATCGGTCAGGTTGATGATCACCGGCGTGCCGTCCCGGTAGTGCTCGCCGATGGTCCGCGCCTCGGTGTAGCTGCGCGGGTGCAGGGTGATGATCTTGGCCAAGGGGTGTGCCACCGGATCCTGGGCCGGCCGCAGGCGCGTGACCGGCTCGTGCTTGGGCTCGACCGCGAGCGCGCCGTGGGTCGGCGCCTCGGTCGCCCAGCTGCGGCGGCCGCGCGACCGGTCCTCGGGCAGCTCGTAGCCGTCCTCGTCGTAGTCGGCGCGGTAGGACGAGCGGGCCGACAGCGTGCTGCCGGCCGGGCGCCGCCGACCGCTCGAGTACCGATCGTAGTCGCCCTCGTCGGCGGAACGATCATCGCGGGTGCGGTCGTGGTAGTCGTCCCGGTAGTCGGCGACGTAGCGGCCGTCCTCGTCGTAGCCGTCCAGGTCGTCGGCCGGCACCATCCCGAAGTAGGCCTTCAGCTTCTGAAGTGCGCTCATGCCCGACCCTTCCTCCGCGACTCCCCGACGAACTGGACGCGCGACGACGCGCCCGGGTTCCCCGCCGCCTACGGCGAGGCTAGCCCTCTGTACCCCAGCAGGCCCGTTCCGACACGCACGCATGTGGAACCCTGCCCGATCGCCACCGCCAGGTCGCCGCTCATCCCGGCGGACAGCTCGACCGCCGCCGGATGATCGGACCGAACCCTGGCGGCCGCCCTGGACAAGAGTTCGAACGCCGCCCGTGGATCCATCGACAATGGTGCGACTCCCATCACACCGCGCAAGATCAGTTCACCCGATCGGGCTACCTCGTCCGCGAGTTCCAGCAGTCCCGACAGCGGTACGCCACCGCGCTCGGTGTCCCCGTCCAGACTGGCCTGGATCAGCACGCTGAGCGGCTCGGAGCGGCTCCCCCTGGTCCGGGCCCCGGCGACGGCCTTGGCGAGCGCAGCGGCGAGCCTGGGCGAGTCCACCGACTGGACCTCGTCCGCCCATCCCACGATCGAGCGAGCCTTGTTGCGCTGCATCCGGCCCACCATGTGCCACCGGACGGGCGTGTCGGGCAGCGCCACGGCCACCTCGGCCGCCTTCGGGGCGGCCTCCTGGTCCCGGTTCTCGGCGAAATCGGTCACGCCCAGCCCGGCCAGCAGGATCGCGTCGGAGGCCGGGAAGGTCTTGGTGACGGCCAGCAGCTTCACCTCTTCGGGGCTGCGTCCGGCTTCCCGGCACGCCTCGGCGATCTGCTCCCGGACGTTGGCCAGCCCGGCCGCGAGCTGGGCGCGGCGCTCCTCGGTCACGCGTCGATCCAGGTCACGGCGGCCAGCCGGCCGGTCTTGCCGTCGCGGCGGTGGCTGAACAGGGTCTTGTCCTCGACCGTGCACCTCGGGTCCACGCCGATCCTGGCCACGCCCAGGCCGGCGAGCTGGTTCCACAGGCCGGCCCGCAGGTCCAGGGCCGGCGTGCCCTTGCGGGACTTGGTGGCGCTGCCCGGCAGATGGGCCTCCACGTCGTCGCGCATCGCCGCCGGCACCTCGTAGCACTCGCCGCAGACGCTCGGCCCGAGCAGCACCTCGATGCGTTCGGCCTTGGCCCCGGCCTCGACCATCGCCGCCACCGCCGCCGGCACCACGCCCACCCGGGCCCCGACCCGGCCCGCGTGCACCGCCGCCACCACGCCGTTGTCGGCGTCGGCCAGCAGCACCGGCACGCAGTCGGCGACCAACGCCACCAGCGCCAGGCCCGGCCGGGCGGTGACCAGGCCGTCGGTCGCCTCGGCCGGCTCGGCCAGCGGGCCGGCCACGGTCGTGACGGTCCGGCCGTGCACCTGCTCCATCCACACCAGGTGGTCCACGCCCAGCTCCCGGCTCAGGCGCTCCCGGTTGGCCCGCACCGCCGACGGCTCGTCGCCGACGTGATCACCCAGGTTGAACGACTCGTAAGGGGCCTTGGACCGACCGCCGGCCCTGGTCGTGACGACTCGACGAACACGCATGACCCGATTCTCCCCGCTCCCCCTGCTCCGCACGTGAGTGGCTTACTTGCGCCCACAGCCCACCTGAGCCACTCAGGTGCCCCCCAGACGCACGTGAGTGGCTCATTTCGCTTCTGAAGCGAAATGAGCCACTCACGTAGAAAAAAAGGGCGGCGGGGTCAGCGGCGCATGAAGGGGGGGACGTCGACCTCGTCGTCGGGGTCCTCGGGCAGCGGCACGGCCCGGGAGGGCAGCGAGCCGCGGTGCTCCGACGAGGAGGGGTAGCCGTTGCCGGGCCGGCTGACCGGGGGCAGGCCGGAGCCCTGCTGGGGGCTCGGCTGCTGCTGGTAGCCGGAGTTCGGCGGCACCGCCGTGTAGCCGTTGGAGGACGGTTGGGTGTGGTGCTGCTGCACCGGCGGCGGGGGCGGGGCGACCGGCTGCTGCGCCTGGGGCTGCGGGGCCGGAGTGCTGAGCTGACCGGACTCGGCGACGGCGGTGGCCGTGCTGGGCCGCGGGGGCGAGGTCAGCGCGGTCGGCTCCAGCTTCTTGTGGGTCGGTCCGCCGCTGTCAAAACCCGCCGCGATCACCGTGACCCGGACCTCGTCGCCGAGGGAGTCGTCGATGACCGTGCCGAAGATGATGTTGGCGTCCGGGTGGGCGGCCTCCTGGACCAGCGACGCCGACTCGTTGATCTCGAACAGGCCCAGGTCGGAGCCGCCGGCGATGGCCAGCAGCACGCCGTGGGCGCCGTCCATGGACGCCTCCAGCAGCGGCGAGTTGATCGCCTTCTGGGCGGCCTGCACGGCCCGGCCCTCGCCGCGGGCGGAGCCGATGCCCATCAGCGCGCTGCCGGCGCCGGACATGACGCTCTTCACGTCGGCGAAGTCCAGGTTGATCAGACCGGGCGTGGTGATCAGGTCGGTGATGCCCTGGACACCGGACAGCAGCACCTCGTCCGCGGAGCGGAAGGCGTCCATCAGGCTCACGCCCACGTCGCCGAGCTGGAGCAGCCGGTCGTTGGGGATCACGATCAGGGTGTCGCACTCGTTGCGCAGCTGGGTGATGCCGTCCTCGGCCTGCTTGGCCCGGCGCTTGCCCTCGAAGCTGAACGGCCGGGTGACCACGCCGATGGTGAGCGCGCCGAGCTTGCGGGCGATGGAGGCGACCACCGGCGCGCCGCCGGTGCCCGTGCCGCCGCCCTCGCCGGCGGTCACGAAGACCATGTCGGCCCCCTTGAGGACCTCCTCGATCTCCTCCCGGTGGTCCTCGGCGGCCTTGTGCCCGACCTCGGGGTTGGCGCCCGCGCCGAGGCCGCGAGTGAGCTCGCGGCCGATGTCCAGCTTGACGTCCGCGTCGGACATCAGCAGCGCCTGCGCGTCGGTGTTCACCGCGATGAACTCGACGCCCTTGAGCCCGACCTCGATCATGCGGTTGACGGCGTTGACGCCGCCGCCGCCGATGCCGACGACCTTGATCACCGCGAGGTAGTTGTGCGGGGGCGTCATCGGATCCGCCTTCCTGATCGTGGTACTCGAGCTCTCGTCCTGCGGTGGTCACCTTCCCGTCCTGGCCGCCCCCGGCCAGGCTCCGGTCAAACCCTCGACCTCAACCAGAGGCTTCAAGTTATGTCAACCCCGACATTGGGGTGGACGGTATGCACCGCAGGTGCGACGGTCCAGCAGCCACGCCGAACACGGACCCAGGTCTTCGACGGCCGACCGTCGGCCGCCCCTCAATCAGGCATGTCCCCGAGTGCGGCATCCACGCCGAACCACGCACTGCAGAGCGTAGTCTGTGCGGCCGCCGCCCGTGTGCCGTGGGGCGAGGTCCGGCGCCTTCCCGGACATCGGGGCCGCACTTGCGGAATACGCCGCGACGGCGTTCTTGACGGAGATCACCTCGCCGCCGCCCGCGATCACGGTGGGTAGCCAGTACAGTGGCTTCGTGCCTGGTCCCGTGCGTGTCTGCCCCGAGTGCGGGCGGCAGTTCGAGTTCACCGATCCGGCGTGGCGCTGCTGCGGCGTGCCGATGCGGCTGGCCGCGCCGCCCGCGGCCCCGGTGGCGCTGGCCGAACTGGCCGGTCGACCGCTGACCACCTGGCGTTACGCCGAGGCCCTGGGCGTGCCGGCCGACCTGTGGCGGACGGCCACGCTGGGTGAGGGCATCACCCCGCTGCTGCCGGCCGGCGACGACATCTCCGTCAAGGTCGAGTACGCCAGCCCGACCCTGTCGTTCAAGGACCGCGGCGTGGTGCTGCTGCTGGCCCAGGCCCTGGCCGCCGGGGCATCGCGGGTGATCGCCGACTCCAGCGGCAACGCCGGCACGGCCGTGGCCGCGTACTCGGCACGGGTCGGGCTGCCGGCCGAGATCTTCGTGCCCGAGAACACGTCGCCGAAGAAGATCGCGCAGGTCAGGGCCCATGGCGCGGTGGTCAACCTGGTGCCCGGCAACCGGGAGGCGACCGCCGCCGCGGCCGTCGCGGCGGTCGAGCGGGGCGGGGTGTTCTACGCCAGCCACGTCTACAACCCGGTGTTCCACCTGGGCACCGCGACCTACGCGTTCGAGGTGTGGGAGCAGTTGGGCGGGCGGCTGCCGGACACCTTCGTGCTGCCCGTGGGCAACGGGACCTTGGTGCTCGGAGTCACCCGAGCGGTGGCAGGGTTGCTGGCGGCCGGGCGGATCCCGAAGGCCCCGCGGATCGTGGCCGTACAGGCAGCCAACTGTGCACCGTTGTCTGCCGCTTGGCGCACCGGCTCCCCGACGCCGCTGGCCGTGGACGCCCGGCCGACTCTCGCCGAGGGCATCGCCATCGCCGCCCCGGCCCGTGGCGCGGAAATCCTTGCCGCCGTGGACGAATTCGCCACCGTGACCGAGGAGCAGCTGCTGGCCGGCCGGGCCGAACTGGCTCGCAGCGGGTGGTACGTCGAGGACACCGCCGCGGTCTGCTGGGCCGCCGCCCGCGCCGCCGTCGGCGCCTGGGGCGAGGTCGTCGTCCCCCTCTCCGGCGCCGGCCTCAAAACCGGCTGGACCCCCGCGAGTCGCCCCAGCTGAGTCAACACCGCGCGTCACACCGAATTGATGAAACATTTTCATCAATTCGGTGTGACTGTGGGCGGGACTCGCCGGGTCTCAGGGGTTGGAGATGGTGGCCAGCTGGGGGCTGGAGACGTCGTAGACCTTGCCGGGCTGGGTCATCAGGGCGGTGAGGACGCCGGCCTTGCGGGTGGAGTCGGCCACGCCGCCCCAGCGGACCTGACGGCCGGCCGACAGGGCCAGCACCACCGAGTTGGGGGACTTCGCCGACACCGACAGGACCTCGGCCCGGATCTTGTCCGGCACCGCCGTCAGGACCTGGACCACGGCCACCGCCGTCGGGTCGCTCGGGTCCGAGCGCGGCAGCTCCAGCTCCGGCAGGCCGGCCGGCGCGGCCGAGACCGTGGCGAAGTCCTTGGCCGTGTGGTCGATCAGGTGCGCGCCGTCCGGGGCCTTGATCACGCCGACCGCGACCCGCTCGGCCACGTCGATGCGCACCGTGCCCGGCCAGGAGCGGGAGACGTTGACCGAGGCCACCCGGTTGAGCTGGGCCACCCGGTCGCGGATGCCGGCCAGGTCGATCGTCAGCATCGGCGAGCCCGAGCTCACCGACGCCGCGTCGAGGACCTGCTTCTGGCTGAGGTCCTTGGTGCCCAGCACCTGCACCGACCGCACGCCCAGCAGCGGCGTGAAGTAGACGCCGTACAGCAGGCCCATCGTGCCCAGGACCAGGGCCAGCGCCACGATCCGCCGCCGCATGATCTTGGCTCGGCCCGGGCCACGCCGCCGCGACCGCACCCGCTCGGCCCGCCGCACCCGAGCCGAGATCGGACGCTCGGAGGAGGGGCGGTCCGGCCGGTCCACGGCACGCCGGTCGGCGGCGGGCCGGGACGAACCGGCGCGCTGGGCGGCGGTCCGCCCGGAACCGGCGCGATCAGCGCCGCCGCGGTCCGGAGCAGGCCGAGCGGAGCGGGCCCGTCCCGAGCCGGCACGCTCCGAGCCCGCACGGTCCGCAGAGGAGCGGTCCGAGTCGGCACGGTCGGCGCCGGGGCGAGCGGATCGGTCCGAGCTCAGCTGGTCCGGAGCCGAGCGGTCGGAGGCGGATCCGTCCGCGGCGGGGCGGTCCGGGGCGCCGGTGCGCTCGGTGGCGGCCCGGTCGGGTCGGGGCCGCCTGCGGGCCGGCCGCTCGGGCGGCCCCGCCTCCTCGGTCAACTCGCCTCCACAGTCACAGAGCCACGATCACTGCGCCGCAATCACCGGACGCCGGCCATGGATTCCGCCGCACCGACGATCACCCGGCCGGGGTGACGGCGGTGAGGATCTCGGGGCCGAGCATGGTCACGTCGCCGGCCCCCATGGTCAGCACCAGGTCGCCGGGCTTGACCAGGCCGGCGACCAGGGCCGGCACGCGGTCGAAGGACGGCTCGTAGTGCACGGCCCCCTCGGGCAGGGTGACGGCGTCGGAGACCAGGGCCCCGGTGACGCCGGGCATGGGGTTCTCCCGGGCGCCGTAGACGTCCAGCACGACGACCTCGTCGGCCAGGCCGAGGGCCTCGCCGAACTGCACGGAGAACTCCCGGGTCCGCGAGTACAGGTGCGGCTGGAAGATCACCAGCAGCCGGCCGTCGCCGGCGACGGGCCGGGCGGCCCGCAGGGCGGCGGTGACCTCGGTGGGGTGGTGGGCGTAGTCGTCGTACAGGCGAACCCCGGCGACCTTGCCCTTGAACTCGAACCGCCGCCGCACCCCGCCGAAAGCGGCGAGCCCGGTCAGCAGACCGGCGAGGGGCGCGCCGAGTTCGAGGCCGGCGAGCAGGGCGGCGACGGCGTTGGCGGCCATGTGCGCGCCGGGCACGGCGGTCCGCACCTCGACCCGCTCACCGTCGATCTCCACCACGGCGAGGCCGCCGGTCTCGACCGGCTGGTACGACAGGATCCGCGCGTCCGGCCCCTCGGCGCCGTAGCGCCGGACCCGCACGCCGAGCTTCTCGGCCCGGTCGGCCAGCGCGGCCGAGCCGGGGTCGTCGGTGCAGGCCACGAGCACGCCGTCGGGCTCGATCCGCTGCACGAAGGCGTCGAACACGCCGACGTAGGCCTCGACGGTGCCGTGGTGGTCGAGGTGGTCGGCCTCGACGTTGGTGACGACGGCGACCGCCGGCTCGAACACCAGGAACGAGCCGTCGCTCTCGTCGGCCTCGGCCACGAACACGTCGCCGCTGCCATGGTGGGCGTTGGCCCCGGACTCGTTGAGGTCGCCGCCGATGGCGAACGACGGGTCGAGCCCGCAGTGCTGCAACGCCACCGTGAGCATGGACGTGGTGGACGTCTTGCCGTGGGTGCCGGCGATGCACGCGGCGCGGCGGCCGACCATGAGCGACGCGAGGGCCTGCGACCGGTGCAGCACGGTGATGCCGCGCGCCTTGGCCTCGACCAGCTCCGGGTTGTCCTCCTTGATGGCGCTGGACACCACCATGGTCTGGGCGTCGCCCAGGTGCTCGGCGGCGTGGCCGAGTTCGATGCGCGCCCCCTGCGCCCGCAGCGCGAGCACGGTGCGCGAGTCCTTGGCGTCCGAGCCGGACACCTCGACGCCGCGGGCCAGCAGGATGCGGGCGATGCCGCTCATGCCGGCGCCGCCGATGCCGACGAAGTGGATGGGCGGCTTCACTTGTTCACCACCGACAGCACCATCTGGGCCAGCACGTCGGCGGCGACTCGGTGGCCGCCGTTGCGCGCGGCGTTGCTCATCACGGCCAGCCGGGTGCGGTCGCCGACCAGCGGCAGGATCTCCTCGACGACCCGCTCCGAGGTGAGGTCCTCGTCCTTGATGAGCAGGCCGCCGCCGGCCTCCACGATCGGCAGGGCGTTGAAAGCCTGCTCGCCGTTGCCGATCGGCAGCGGCACGAACACCGCCGGCAGCCCGACCGCGGACACCTCGGCCACGGTCATCGCGCCGGAGCGGCACAGCATCAGGTCGGCGGCCGCGTAGGCGAGATCCATGCGCTCCACGTACGGCACGGCGACGTACGGCGGCGCGCCCGGCACCTGCTGCACCACGAGCGAGTTCTTGGGGCCGTGGGCGTGCAGCACGCTCACGCCGGCGCGCGCGAACGCGGCGGCGGCGTTGGACACGGCGTTGTTGAGCGTCCGGGCGCCCTGCGAGCCGCCGGAGACGAACAGCACCGGCGCGGTCGGGTGCAGCCCGAAGAACTGGCGGGCCTGGGCCCGCAGCGCGGCCCGGTCCAGGGAGGTGATGGAGTGCCGCAGCGGGATGCCGATGACCTGGGCGTCGGGCAGGCCGGAGCCGGGCACCGCGGCGGCCACCTTGACGGCGAACCGCGCGCCGACCTTGTTGGCCAGGCCGGCCATGGCGTTGGCCTCGTGCACGACGATCGGCACCTTGCCGCGGGCGGCCAGGTAGGCCGGCAGCGACACGTAGCCGCCGAAGCCGACCACCACGTCGGCGTGCACCCGGTCCAGCACCGCCTTGGTCTGCTTGATCGCCTCGCGCACCTTGAGCGGCATCTTGAGCAGGTCGGGCGTGGGCTTACGGGGCATCGGCACCGGCGGGATCATCTCCAGCTGGTAGCCGCGGGCCGGCACGATCTTGCTCTCCAGGCCGCGCGCCGTGCCCAGCGCGACCACCCGGGCGTCGGGGCGGGCCCGCATCACGGCGTCGGCCAGTGCCAGCGCCGGCTCGATGTGCCCGGCGGTCCCGCCGCCCGCGACGACAACGCAGGGGCCCATCCGGTCTGGGGCGGTCAACGCCGTCCTCCTTCTGTCGAGCGTCCGTGTCCGGAACGCCAGGCGCTGCGCCGCCGGTACTCGGTCGGCGGCGCAGAGCGGTGCACCCGTCGCCGCTCCTCGGGCGAGGGCGCGGCGGCCCGGCTGCCACCGGTGCTGCGCCCAGTGCCCCGAGGAGCACTGCCGCGCGGCGGTGTCGATGGTCGCACCGGCTTGCGCCGGGCCGACGGCCGGTACGGCTCGGGCGCCGGCAGGCGCAGCAGCCCGCCGACCCGGCCGGGGCCGAGCGAGCGCAGCGCCGCCACCGCGTCCGGCTCGTTGCGGGCGCAGTTGGCGAGGATCCCGAACGCCATCATGGTTATCACGATCGAGGTGCCACCCGCCGAGATCAGCGGCAATGTGATTCCCGTGACGGGAAGCAACCCGATCACGTAGCCCACGTTGATGGCCGCCTGGCCGACCACCCACGCGGTCAGCGCGGCGGCCACCAGCCGGATCCACGGGTCGGTGTTGCGGGCGGCGATGCGCAGGCCGACCACGGCCAGCATGGCGAACAGGCCCAGCACGACCAGCGCGCCGACGAAGCCGAGCTCCTCGCCGATGAGGGCGAAGATGAAGTCGTTCTGGATGTTGGGCAGGTAGTTGAACTTGGCCGCCCCCTGGCCGAGGCCGCGGCCGAACAGGCCGCCGTCGGCCAGCGCGTACAGCGCCTGAAGCGGCTGCTGGCCGGCGCCGAGCGGGTCCGCGCCGGGGTTGAAGAACACCAGCAGGCGGTCGTTGCGGTAGCCGCTGCCCAGCGAGGACACGACCACCGCGGCGGCCGCGCTGCCCAGCACCACGGCGAACAGCCGCATCGGCGCGCCGACGTACCAGAGCAGGGCCAGCAGCACGATGCCCAGGCTCACGGTGCTGCCGAGGTCGGGCTGCAACATGATCAGCGCGAACAGCACCAGGGAGACCGGCACCAGCGGCACCAGCAGGTGCCGGTACTGGCTGAGCAGGGCCCGCTTGGTCACGAGCACGTGCGCGCCCCACAGGGCCAGCGCCACCTTGGCCAGCTCCACCGGCTGGAAGGACAGCGAGCCGAGGGTGAACCAGGAGTGCTCACGGCCGTTGGCCCCGGAGCCCAGCGGTGTCAGCACCAGCGCCAGCAGGCCGCCGGAGATCAGCAGCAGCGTGGGGCTGAACTGGCGCAGCCAGCGCAGCGGGACGCGCAGGCCCAGGTAGAAGCCGATCAGGCCGAGCGTGTCCAGCAGCATCGGCTTGCCGAAGCTGGACAGCGTGGTCTTCTGCGCGTCCTGCACCGCCGACGCGGACAGCACCATCACCAGGCCGATCACCGCGAGCAGGCCGAACACGGCCAGCAGCAGGTGGAACGACGCGAGCGGCCGGCCCAGCCACGCGGTCAGGCCCTGCCGCAGGGCGGAGACCCGGCTCGTGCTCCGCGTCCGGCGGGCGGTCCGCTCCTTGGCCGGCGCGGTGGTCATGTGGGCAGGCCGAGCCGGGCCAGCACCGCGTCGGCGAACGCCCGGCCGCGGTGCCCGTAGTCGGTGAACATGTCGAGGGACGCGCCCGCCGGGGCCAGCAACACGACATCACCCGGACGTGCCATCGCACCGGCCAGGTCGACCGCACTCGTCATGGCGCCATCGTCTCCCGCGGTCACCAGCCGGACCGGGACATCCGGCGCGTGTCGCGCCAGCGCGGCGGCGATCACGTCCCGGTCCTGCCCGATCAGCACGGCCCCGGCCAGCCGGGGCGCGGCCTCGGCCACCAGCTCGTCCACGGAGACGCCCTTGAGCTGGCCGCCGGCGATCCAGACCACGCGGTCGTAGGCCCGGATGGACGCCGCGACGGCGTGCGGGTTGGTCGCCTTGGAGTCGTTGACGTAGGTGATGCCGCCCAGCTCGGCGACCACGGCCGCGCGGTGGGCCGCCGGCCGGAAGGCCCGCAGCCCGTCGGCCACCGCCTGCGCCGGCACGCCGTACGCCCGCGCCACCGCCGCCGCCACCAGGGCGTCGGTCAGTCCGGGCGCGCCGTTGGGGGTGACGTCCCTGGCCTCGACGAGGTCGTCGGCGCCGAATGCGCGGTCGACCAGCTTGCCATCCAGGATGCCGAGCTGGTCGTCAAGGGGCTCGTCCAGGGTGACGCCGACCTTGCGCGGCGACGGCGAGTTCACCAGCAGCTTGGCCACGTACGGGTCGTCGACGCCGCCGATGGCCACCGCCCCGGTCAGCACCCCGGCCTTGGCCTGCGCGTAGGCCTCCATGGTGCCGTGCCAGTCCAGGTGGTCCTCGGCGATGTTGAGCAGCGCCCCCGCGGCCGGACGTACCGACGGGGCCCAGTGCAGCTGGAAGCTGGACAGCTCCACGGCCAGCACCTCGGGCCCGCTCTCCATGGCCTCCAGCACCGGCAGGCCGATGTTGCCGCAGGCGATGGCGTGCACGCCGGCCGCCTTGAGGATCGACTCCAGCATGCCGACGGTGGTCGTCTTGCCATTGGTGCCGGTGACGACCAGCCAGGCCGGCGGATCGTCCAGCCGCTGGCACAGCCGCCAGGCCAGCTCCACGTCGCCGATGACCTCGATGCCGGCCTCGGCCGCGGCGACCAGCAGCGGCGAGGTCGGCTTCCATCCCGGCGCGGTGACCACCAGGTCGGTGCCGGCCGGCGGCTCGGTCAGGCCGGCGACCAGTTCCACGCCGGTGGCGGCGAGCTTGGCCAGCCGGTCGGCGCTGCCGTCGGTGACCGTGACGTGCGCGCCTTCGGCGACCAGCGCGCGCACCACCGAGGGACCGGTGACGCCGGCCCCGGCGACGAGAACCCTCTTGCCGGTGATCATCCGCTCAGACTCAGCCAGTCGCTGTAGAACAGACCAAGGCCGAACATGCAGCAGATGCCGCCCAGCAGCCAGAATCTGATGATCACCGTGGTTTCGGCCCAGCCGGCGAGCTCGAAGTGGTGATGGAACGGGGCCATCCGGAACAGTCGCCGCCGGGTGGTGCGGAAGGCGGCGATCTGGCTCGAGACCGAGACCACCTCGACCACGAACAGGCCGCCGATGATGATCATGAGCAGCTCGGTGCGGGTGACCATGGACAGGCCGGCCACCAGGCCGCCCAGCGCCAGCGAGCCGGTGTCGCCCATGAAGATCTTGGCCGGGGCCGCGTTCCACCACAGGAAGCCGATGCAGCCGGCCATCGCCGAGGCCGCCACCAGGGCCACGTCCAGCGGGTCGCGCACGATGTAGCAGCCGAGCGAGGTGACCGTGGCGCAGTTCCAGCGGAACTGCCAGAACGAGATGATCACGTACGAGCCGAGCACCATGGCCGAGGTGCCGGCGGCCAGGCCGTCCGCGCCGTCGGTCAGGTTGACCGCGTTGGACCAGGCGCTGACCACGGCGTAGCAGAACACCACGAAGCCGACGGTGCCGAAGGAGATCACCGACACGTCGCGCACGAAGGACAGGTTGACCGAGGCCGGGGTGATGCCGTCCCGGTTGGCGAACTGCACCGCCAGCAGGGCGAAGGTGATGGTGGCGACGAACTGGCCGACCAGCTTGGCCGTGGCGTTGAGGCCGAGGTTGCGCTGCTTGCGGATCTTGATGAAGTCGTCCAGGAAACCGACCAGGCCCAGCGCCGAGGTCAGGAACAGGATGAGCAGGCCGGTGATGCTGATCGGCACGTCGGCCTGCGAGGAGCTGCGGGCCATGTAGCTGTAGAGGTGGGAGACCAGGTAGCCGGCCCACATCGCGACCAGGATGGCGACGCCGCCCATGGTGGGCGTGCCGCGCTTCTTCTGGTGGCTCTGCGGTCCTTCCTCGCGGATCTCCTGGCCGAAGCCCTGCCGGGAGAACACCCGGATCAGGTAAGGCGTGAGCAGGATGGACACGACCAGCGCGACGGCGGCCGCGACCAGGATGTTCTTCATGTGTTGAGCAGCTCCTCGGCGACCCGCCACAGGGCCTCGGACTTGGACGCCTTGACCAGCACGACGTCACCGGCTTGCAACTCGTCTCGCAGCAGGGCCACGGCCGCGTCCACGTCCGGCACCAGCACCGACTCCTGCCCCCAAGAGCCTTCCAGATGGGCCCCCTGGTGCATCGGCCGGGCCTTCTCGCCGATCACGACCAGCCGGTTGATGTCCAGCCGCACGGCCAGCCGCCCGATCTCGTCGTGCGCGCTCACGTGGATGTCGCCGAGCTCGGCCATGGTGCCCAGCACCGCCCAGGAGCGGCGCTGGCGGCCGCCGGCCCGGGCCATCTGGGCCAGGCTCTTCAGCGCCGCCCGCACCGACTCCGGGTTGGCGTTGTAGGAGTCGTTGACGAAGGTGACGCCGTCGGCCCGGGTCCGCACGTCCATGCGACGCTCGGACACCCGCTCCGCGTTGCCCAGCCACTGCGCGACCTGCTCGACGGTCGCGCCCAGCTCCAGCGCGACCGCGACGGCCGACAGGGCGTTGCCGACCTGGTGCTCGCCGTGCACGCCCAGCGTCACGTCGGCCTCGCCCTGGGGCGTGATCAGGTGGAAGCTGGCCCGGGCCTCCTCGTCGAGCACGATGTCGGTGGCCCGGATGTCGGCCTTCTCGTCCTCGCCGACCATCACGACACGGGCCTTTGTCCGGCTGGCCATGGCGGCGACCAGCGGATCGTCGGCGTTGAGCACGGCCAGGCCGTCCTCGGGCAGGGCCTCCACCAGCTCGCCCTTGGTCTGGGCGATGCCCTCGCGGGAGCCGAACTCGCTCAGGTGCGCGGTGCCGACGTTGAGCACCACGCCGATGCGCGGCGGGGCGATCTCGCACAGCGCCGCGATGTGGCCGAGGCCGCGGGCGGACATCTCCAGCACGAGGTGCCTGGTGTCGCGGTCGGCCCGCAGCACCGTCCACGGGTGGCCGAGCTCGTTGTTGAACGAGCCGGGCGGGGCGACGGTCGTGCCGAGCGGGGTCAGCACCTGGCCGATCAGGTCCTTGGTCGAGGTCTTGCCGGACGAGCCGGTGACGCCGACGATCACCAGGTTGGGCAGCCGGTCGGCGACGAGGCGGGCGATCTTGCCCAGCCCGGCCAGCACCGCCATCCCGGAGCCGTCCTTGTCCCCATGCAGCACGAAGGCGCGGGAGTGGCCCTCGGCGGCCGGCGGCACGATCACCGCCGGGGCGTCGACCTCGCGGGCGGCCAGCACCGCGACGGCGCCCTTCTCGACCGCCTGCGCCGCCAGGTCGTGACCGTCCACGCGGGCGCCGGGCAGCGCCACGTACAGGCCGCCCTCGGTCATCACGCGGGTGTCGAACTCGACCGTGCCGGTGATCTTCATCTCGCCGGTATGCCCAAGATCGCCATCAGGACTGTGCAGGCGTCCGCCGACCGCGTCGGCGATCTCGCGCAGCGTCAACTCGATCACTTGGCCACCTCCGCGATGGCCGCGGTCAGCTCGTCCCGATCGGAGAACGGGTGGATCACTCCGGCGACCTCCTGTCCGGTCTCGTGTCCCTTGCCGGCGACGATCACCACGTCGCCGGGGCGGGCCTGTCCGACGGCGTGCCGGATGGCCGCGCGGCGGTCGGCGATCTCCACCACCGTGTCCCGCCGGTCGGCCGGCACGCCGGCGAGCATCTGCGCCCTGATGTCAGACGCGTTCTCGCTGCGGGGGTTGTCGTCTGTGACGATCGTCAGGTCGGCGCGGACCGCCGCGGCCTCGCCCATCAGCGGGCGCTTGGCCGCGTCGCGGTCGCCGCCGCAGCCCAGCACCACCAGCACGCGGCCCTCGGCCCGGGCCCGCACCGCGTCCAGGGCCAGCGCCACCGCCGCCGGCTTGTGCGAGTAGTCGACCACCGCGGTGAAGTCCTGGCCGAGGTCGACCCGCTCCATCCGGCCCGGCACCTGCACCTTGGCCAGGCCGACGGCGATCGCCTTCTCGTCCACGCCGATCGCGTCCAGCACGGCGATCGCGGTCAGCGCGTTGGCCACGTTGTAGGAGCCGGCCAGCAGGATCTCCACCGCCAGCTTGCGGCCGTGGCCGTGCGCGTAGAACGTCTGCGAGCCCGACCGGGACACCACGATGTCGCTGGCCGTCCAGGTCGCGTCGTGCGCCGTGGACACGGTGATGGTGGACGGTTTCACCAGCCGTTCACCCCACGGCGTGTCCGTGCAGACCACCTCGACCTCGGCCCGGCCGTCGAACAGCTTCGCCTTGGTCTGGAAGTAGTCCTCCAGGTCGGGGTGGAAGTCCAGGTGGTCCTGGGAGAGGTTGGTGAAGGCGCCGGCCGCGTAGTGCGTGCCGCCGACGCGGCCCAGGGCCAGGGCGTGGCTCGACACCTCCATCGGCACGTGCGTGACGCCCTTCTCCAGCATCACCGCGAACAGCGCCTGGAGATCCGGGGCCTCCGGGGTGGTCAGCGCGCTCTCGATCCGCTCGCCCGCGATGCGCAGCTCCACGCCGCCGACCAGGCCCGTGCTCAGGCCCGCCGCGGCGAGGCCCGCCTCCAGCATGTACGTGGTCGTCGTCTTGCCCGAGGTGCCGGTGACGCCCAGCACCTTCAGCTTCCGCGACGGTTCTCCGTACACCGTGGACGCCGCCGCGCCGAGGACCGCTCGGGGGTCGTCGTGCACCAGCACCGGCACGTCCTTGAGGGACTCTCGCTCCGCGCCGGCCTGGTCGGTCAGCACCGCGACCGCGCCCGCGCGCAGCGCCTCGTGGACGAAGTCCGCCCCGTGGGCCCGTGAGCCCGGCAGCGCGGCGAACAGATCGCCCGGCCGCACATGCTGGGCGCGCAGGGTCACGCCCGTGACGGGCTGAGCGCTCTCGGCGTGGTCCAGCCGCGCCCCGATGGCCGCGGCCAGCCGCTCGGGCGCGGTTGGCTCGATCTTGCTCGGGCGGGGCGGGGCGACTGCGACCTTGCCCGGTAGTGAGTTGGCAGGCACGCGCGAGAGGCTACCGGCGCACCCTGCGCGACCGGCCACGCCCCTGTCATCAGGGCGTAGATGATGATCTTGTACTGTCCGCTCCGATCGGCTTCGGCAGGACCAGGCCGGGCTTGGGGGCGGCGAGGATCAGGCCGACCACGGCCAGGAATCCGGCGGCCAGCACCGCGTGATAACCGGCCGTGACGCCGAGCGGGCCGGGCATCTGGATCAGGGAATGGCCGCCGCGGCGCATGGTTTCGTACTCGCCCGTCCGCCACCAGCCCAGCGCCGTGCCGGCGGCCATCACGTGCCAGCCGGCGTAGAGGATCGAGGCCTCCAGCAGCAGGAGCCAGGTCCGCGGCCGGCGCCTGGTCCGCCACGCCAGGTAGACCCCCGGCAGCGCCGGGACCAGGCCCATGGCCAGCAGAAACGCCAGGAACACGGCGTCCCCCGGGCCATCGGCGGGCGAGAGCGTCCCCACCACCCAGAATCCGCCCGCCAGCTGCGTCCACCCCAGCCACCACGCCACCCGCGCCGCGTTCCCCAAACCCACCATCGTCCCTCCCGGCCCCCAATCCTGCCAGCCGAACCGCACGGAAGGGGGCTTTCCTTCACTCGGAGTGGAGGAAAGCCCCCTTCCACGCGATGGTTTGGGGGCGAACGGTCAGGTCTAGGCGTGAAGCGGGGGGTCAGCCGAGGGCGGGTTTGATGTTGCCGTTGTGGTGGAAGACGTTGTCGGGGTCGTAGGCGGCCTTGACACGGGCCAGGCGCTCGTACTTGACGGGGCCGTAGGTGAGGCGGACCCGGTCCTGCTCGTAGTCGGCCATGAAGTTCACGTAGCCGCCGGTGTTGCTGGCGTGGGGCAACAACTTCTCCCAGTAGTCACGCACCCACACGCGGTCGGCGGCGAGCAGCTCGGGGCTGGGGCAGATGGCGGTGAGCCCGACGACGAAGCCGGTGCGGCGAGTGCCGCCGAAAGCGGTGGCGTGGTCGGGAACATCGGCGTAGGCGCCGCTGAGCAGGGCGATGGGGGTGGCGGACAGCGGCGAGGCCTTGCCGGGCAGGTTGGCCACCAGCACGTCGATCAGCCCGTCGCTGAGGTCCTCGGCATAGACGGACTTCTCGTACGCGAAGTTGCCGCGATACCCGATGCCGTCGAGGGACTTCTGCAGCTCGGTGTACGGCAGCGGCGTCACCATCTCCCACAGCGGCGGCAGCGTGTCGCGAACCCGTTGGGCCAGCTCGGAAAACGCGGCGGTGCCGGCGAATCCGGCCAGCATCACGCCGTAGCCGAGCTTGCCGTGGTGTTCGGCCGGCACGAACGGGGCGGGCGGCGCGGTCATGCCGACGATCATCAAGCCGCCGCCGTCGAGCGTGGGCACGAGATCGCGGGCCAGCCGCAGGGCCTGCGCGCCGCGTTCGACCTCGAAGAAGAACAGTCCCATGTCGACCAGCGGCCCGACCGGGTGCAGCCGGTACTCGAATTCCGTTACCACGCCGAAGTTTCCGCCGCCGCCACGCAACGCCCAGAACAGGTCCGGATGCGACTGGGCGCAGGCGCGCACCACCCGGCCGTCGGCCAGCACGACCTCGGCGGAGATCAGGTTGTCCACCGACAGGCCGTGTTTCCCGGTCAACCAGCCGAATCCGCCGCCGAGCGTGAGGCCGCCGATGCCGGTGTCGCTGTAGGTCCCGGCCGGCACGGCCAGACCGTGGGCCTGGGTGGCGGCGTCGAGATCGGCGTTGGTGGCGCCGCCGCCGACCCGCGCGGTCCGGTTGACCGGATCGACGTGCACGGTGCGCAGCCCGCCCAGGTCGATCAGCAGCGCCCCGTCGGCCACGGCCGCGCCGCCGAGATTGTGACCGCCACCGCGGACGGTGACCTCGAGGTCGTTGGCGCGGGCGTAGGTCAGGCAGGCGGCCACGTCGGCCGGGCCGGTGACCTGGGCGATGATCGCCGGCTTGCGGTCGATCTCCCCGTTCCAGATCTTGCGGGCGTCGTCGTAGCCCGCGTCGCCGGGGACCAGCTGCGGGCACGGCACATCGGTGATGGGCGGCATGGCCGACATCATGGGGCTGAACCGTCACGGCGGCGTCACGCGTAGCAACAGGCGGACGATCTCCCCGCGACAGAAGGGAATTCCATCGTGTTCGACGATGCCAACAACTGGTGAGGTCTAACGGCGGTGGGGGGGGGGGGGCCCCCCCGCCCCCCCCCCCCCCCCCCCCCCCGCCCCCCCCCCCCCCCCCCCCCCCCCCACACCCCCCGCCGCCCCCCCCGCCCCCCCCCCCCCCCC
>NZ_JBIUAG010000019.1:0-42932 GCF_044547355.1 Kutzneria sp. NPDC052558 | reverse complement strand
CCCTGACCCCCGCCTTTGACGCTTGGAAGGGGGGGGGGGGGCCCCCCGCGGGGGGGGGGGGCCCCCCCCCGCCCCCCCGGGGGGGGGGGGGGGGCGGGGGGGGGGGGGGGGGGGGGGGGGGGGGGGGGGGGGGGGGGGGGGGGGGGGGGCGGCCCCCCCCCCCCCCCCCCCCCCCCCCCCCCCCCCGCGACCAGTGTGCCGGTGACACCGGCACCGGACAACACCGTCGGGGCGCCGAAGGCCTCCGCGCACACGCCCGCGAGCAGCAGGCCCGTGCCCTGGGCGGTCCGCAACGCCATCACCGCCAGGCCGAAGGCCTGGCCCCGGCCGTGATCCGGCACCGACTGCACGAACGCCGAGCGGGCGACCATGTGGTAGGCCGAGCCGATGCCGGACACGACGAGCAGCGCGATCATCAGCGGCACGGAAGGACGGAAAACCGCCAGCACCAAAGGAAGACTGGCCAGCACGGCCAGCGGTCCGAGCAGCTTGAGCCGGCGGCCCGGCAGCAGGCGGCTGATCGCCCACATGCCGACGATCGCGCCCGCCGGGCCGGCGGCCAGCAGCAGGCCGACCGCGTCGTCGGTGCCGGTGACAGCCACCGAGTACGGGACCGCCAGCGCCTCGATCGTCACGTAGAAGCCGGCGACGCAGGCCAGCAGCACCAGCGCCCGCAGCTTCGGCGTGGTCCAGACGGTCACCGCGCCCGTCACCAGCGACGGCCACCACGGCTGCACCGGGTCCCGCACGGTCGGGAACGCCGGCACCGGGCGGTCGTGCACGCCGAAGCGGACGATCACCGCCGACACCAGGAAGGTCGCCGCGTCGATCTGGAGGCCCGGCCCCGGGCCGGTGGCCACGATCACCAGGCCGCCGACCGCGAACCCCAGCACCTGGGCCAGCTGGTCCACCATGTCCGCCGCGCCCGTGCCCAGCACGTAGCGGTCGCCGCGCAGCACCTGGGCCAGCGTCGCCGCCCGGGCCGCGCTGAACGGCGATCCCAGCGCGTGCACGCCCACCAGGAGGGCGCACAGCACCGGCAGCGGCACTCCCGGGAACGCCATCAGCGCCACCAGGATCGCGCGGGCCAGATCCGTCGCCACCATCACCGTGCGGCGGGGGTAGCGGTCCGCGATGCCGGCCAGCAGCGGCCCCGCGAACAGGTCCGGCAGGTAGGTCAGCGCGTAGGCCAGCGCCGTCAGTCCCGGCGACTGCGTGCGGTCGAACACCAGCACCGACAGCGCCACCCGGGCGAACTGGTCGCCCAGCACCGACAGCAGCTGGGCCACGAACAGCGCCCGGAACTCCCGTAGCGCGAAGACATCCGAATAGCGGGCCGCTTGCTGCTCGCAGACCATTCGCACCTCCCCGACTCCGGCAGTTCCTTCTACCTGACGCCGCGTCAACGGGCCGACCCCCATCACCCGAAGAGCCGAGCCCGGAGCAGCCGCGACTAGCCCGAAAGCCGCAGTCAACTAGGCCGTCCCACGGATTGCCGCAGGCCGGTCCCCCGGCCGTTATTGCTACGTCTTTGGTAGCATCGAAGGATGCTGGTAGCCACGCCCGGACTGACCGAGGACGACCGTCGAGTGCTGGCGGAGATCGACGACTATCGGCAGAAGCTGCGGTTCCAGGTGCGAGAGCACCGCCGGTGGGAGGGCCGCCTGCGGCGGGACCTGGAGGCCGGGGCGATCCGCGGCTCCAACTCCATCGAGGGCATCCACGTCAGCACCGAGGACGCCGCGGCGCTGGTCGAGGGCGAGGCCATGTCCGCGACCGTCGACGACGCGACCAGGCTGGCGGTCACCGGCTACCGCGACGCGCTGACCTGGGTGCAGCAGTCGGCCCACATGAAGAACTTCAGCTATCAGGACATGATGCTCAGCGCGCTGCACTTCATGATCCAGAAGTACGACCTGGGCAAGTGGCCCGGCCGCTACCGCGCCGGCGGAATCTACGTGACCGGCCAGGATCCCCTGCGCCCGGCCTACACCGGCCCCGACGCGGAGATCGTGCCCGGGCTGATGGCCGAGCTGGTGGAGTGGCTCAACACCGGCGACACCGACCAGCCGGCCCTGGTGCGCGCGGCGATGGCGCACGCGAACCTGGTCAAGATCCACCCGTGGCGGGACGGCAACGGCCGGACCTCCCGCTGCCTGCACACGCTCGTGCTGGCCCAGGACAAGGTGCTCGCGCCGGAGTTCTCCTCGATCGAGGAATGGCTGGGCGACCCGCACAACACCTTTCGCTACTACGACGCCCTGGCCACGCTGGGCCCGGTATGGAATCCCCAGCGGGCCGACGCCCACCAGTGGGTCCGGTTCTGCCTGCGGGCCCATCACCTCCAGGCGCAGATCGTGCAGCGGCGGGTGGACCGCGCCGCCCAGCTCTGGGCCGCGCTGGAAAGCGTTGTCGTGGAACACGAACTCCACGAGCGCATGGTCTCCGGCCTGTACGCCGCCGCCGTCGGCGAGCTGCGCCGATCCACCTACGCCAAGGACGAGGACCTGACCCGAGACCAGTCCGTGCGCGACCTTCAGCAGCTCCGGCAGCACGGCCTGATCAAGTCGATCGGGCACGCCCGCACCCAGCGCTACGTCGCCGACGGCGAGATCGCCGAGATCAACGGGGCGATCGTCGACCTGCTGCGCGCCCAGCCGTTCCGGGAGCCCTACGGGAGCTGAAGCTGGACGACGGGGGACGGGGTCGCCGACATCGGGATCTGGAAGTGCTGCACCAGGTAGGTGCCGAACTGGTGGAACAGCGGCGCGGCCGAGGTGCCGGCCTGCAGGCCGTAGGTGGGCTTGTCCAGCATGATGCCGACGACCAGGCGCGGGTTGTCGGCGGGCAGGATGCCGGCGAAGGTGATCCAGTACTTGGTCTGGCTGTATTTGCCGCCCAGCGCCGGGTCGGGCTGCTGCGCGGTGCCGGTCTTGCCGGACAGCTGGTAGCCGGCCAGCGCGGCCGGGTAGCCGGTGCCGTTCTGCAGGTAGTCCTTGGGGTCCTTCTGCATGACGGCCCGCATCATGTCCCGCACGGTCTTCGCCGTCTGGGGGCTGACCACGCGGACGGGGTCGGGCTTGGGCGTGGGCACGACGGCGCCGTCGGCCTTGGTCACCGACTTGATGATCCGCGGCGGCACCCGCAGCCCGTCGTTGGCGATGGCCTGGTACATGCCGGCCATCTGCAGCAGGGTCATGGACAGGCCCTGGCCGATGGGCAGGTTGGCGAAGGTGGAGCCGGACCAGGTGCTGCGCGGCGGCACCGAGCCGGCGCTCTCGCCGGGCAGCCCGATGCCGGTCTTCTGCCCGAGCCCGAACTTGGTCAGCAGGTCGACGAAGCGGTCCTGCCCGATCTTCTGGGCCACCTCCAGCGTGCCGATGTTGGAGGACTTGGCGATCACGCCGGCCATGGTCATCTGCACGTCGCCGTGCGACCAGGCGTCGGTGACGGTGCGGTCGGCCAGCTTGAACGACGAGGGCACGTCGATGACGCTGTCGGGCTGCTCGATGCCGTACTCGATGGCCCCGGCGGCGGTGACGACCTTGCCGACCGAGCCGGGCTCGAACGGCGTGCTGACGGCGGAGTTGCCGAGCTGGTCGTTGGACGTGACCTCGTTGAACTTGTTGGGGTTGAAGCCGTTGGTGACGGCCATCGCGTAGACCTCGCCGGTCTTGGCGTCCATCACGACCATGCTGCCGTCGGCGGCCCCGCTCTGCTTCTGGTAGGCCTCCAGCATCTGCTGGGCCTGGTACTGCACGTCGGCGTCGATGGTCAGCTGCACGTTCGACCCGGGCACGGCCGGCGTGCTGTCCCGGATGGTGCCGGGCAGCTCCAGGTCGTCGTTGCCGTTGGCGGTGTCGACGGTGGTGGTGCCGTTGACGCCCTTGAGGGTGTCGTCGAGCGAGTTCTCCAGCCCGGTCAGGCCGACCGGCGTCTTGGCGTCCACGCCCCACTGGGCGTAGCCGACGAGGTTGGACCCGACCGAGCCGTCCGGGTACACCCGCAGCTGCCGGGCGCTGGGGGCGATCTCGGCGTAGCGCTTGATGATCGCGGTGGCCTTGACCGGGTCGGCGTCCTTCACCAGCTCCACGTACGTCTTGTCGGACCGGATGGCGGTCAGCAGGTCGGCCGTCTTCACCTGGTCGCCGAGCTGCTGGTGGATGAAGTCGGCCATGCCCTGGGTGTAGGCGTCGTAGGTGTCGCCGTGGTCGAGGTCCTTGTAGACGGCGAGGTTCTTGGGGTCGGCCCAGCTGGCCTTGAGCTGCTTGGGGTTCATCGACAGCAGCCGGGTCTCCACGCTGAACGCCAGCTGCGTGTTGTTGCGGTCCAGGATCTGGCCCCGCAGCGCCTGCTGCACGGTCTGGGTGGCCCGCTGCTGCTCGGCCCGGGCCGACAGCTCCTCGGCCTGCACACCCTGCACGAAGACCAGCCGCACGGCCGCGATCACCAGCACGGCCACCATCACCATCCGGCTGACCACGATCCGCCGGGGGTGGTTGCCGACGCCGGCCGCCGCGCCGCGGCGGGGCTTGCGGCCGGCCGGCCGGGGAGCGGGGCCCCCGCTCCGGACGACGGGACGGGGACGCGTGGCCGGACGCCCGCCTGCGGTGCGGTTGGCGGGCATCTAGTGGCCTCCTCCGGAAGCGGGCGGCTGGCTGGTGGACGAGTTGGTCGAGCTGGTGGCCGGGGGTGGCGCGGAGGTGGACGACGAGGAGGGCGGCGGCGTGGTGGTCGTGGTCGCCGCGGTGGGGCTGCCGGTGAGGCTGACCGAGCCGTCCGGGTTGACCTTGAGCCGCCCCGGGTCCGGGGCCGGCACCATGCCCAGCTTGCGAGCCTGGTCGTAGAGCACCTCGGGCGACTCGCCCTTGGCCACGTCGGCCTTGAGCTGCTCCACCCGGCTGGTCAGGTCGGTGGTCTTCTTCTTGGCGTCCTCGAGCCGGTACGAGTCGGCGACCGCGGACAGCGACAGGAACAGCGTCACCATCACGCCCGCGGCCAGCAGCCCCATCACCAGCAGCACGAACGGGGTGCGGGAGGCGACCTTGAGCCCGGCGGCCTGCTTGGCCCAGGGCCAGCGCTGCTTGCGGCTGGCCTTGCGGGCGTAGGCGCGCTGGGCGGCGGTGGTCCGGCCGCGGGTGGCCCGGGTGCCGGGCTGGGCCGGATCGCGCTCGATCTTGCGTTCGCTGACCCGACTGCGGCGACGGGTGGCCGGAGTGGGCGACGGGGTGCCGGGCGTCTGGGCGCCCACACGTGCGGGTGCGCTCATGACGCCCTCCGGATCCGTTCCGCGGCACGCAGCCGCACGGACGCCGACCGCGGGTTGTCGGCGATCTCCTGCTCATCCGCCTGCTCGGCGCCGCGGGTGACCAGCTTCAGCTGCGGGCCGTGCCCGGGCAGCTCCACCGGCAGGTCCAGCGGGCTGGTGGACACCGACAGCTCGGTGAGCGCCCGCTTCACCAGCCGGTCCTCCAGCGAGTGGTACGACTCGACGACGATGCGGCCGCCGACGGCCAGCGCCGACAGCGCGGCCGGGATGGCCCGCCGCAGCACCTCCAGCTCGCCGTTGACCTCGATGCGCAGCGCCTGGAAGGTGCGCTTGGCCGGGTGCCCGCCGGTGCGCTTGCTGGCCGCCGGGATCACGTCGTGCAGCAGCTGCACCAGCCGCGGGCTGGTGGTGAACGGCTCCTTGGCCCGCTCGGCCACGATGGCCTTGGCGATCTTGCCGGCGAACCGCTCCTCGCCGTACTCGCGCAGGATCCGGGCCAGGTCGGCGAACGGGTAGTTGTTGAGCACGTCGGCCGCGGTCTGCCCGGTGGTCGGGTCCATGCGCATGTCCAGCGGCGCGTCCTGGGCGTAGGCGAAGCCGCGCTCGGCGACGTCCAGTTGCAGCGAGGAGACGCCGAGGTCGAACAGCACGCCCTGCACCTCGGGCAGGCCCTGCTGAACCAAGACCCGTGGCAACTCGTCGTACACGGCATGGACAAGACGCACCCGGTCGCCGAACTCGGCCAGGTGCCGCCCGGCCAGCGACAGCGCCTCGGGATCGCGGTCCAGCCCGATCAGCGTGAGCTGGGGATAGGCGGACAGCAGCGCGTGCGAGTGGCCGCCAAGGCCCAGGGTGCAGTCGACCAGGAAGGCCGGGCGGTCGGACAGGGCGGGAGCGAACAGCTCCACGATGCGGTCGAGCAGGACGGGCACGTGCCTGGCCCTGTGCTGGTCGAACTCGGGCTGGCCGAACTCGGGCTGGTCGGACATGTCGGTCACGGCCAACCCCCTTCCGCACGCGGTTGCCGCTCACTCCCCTTTCTCTGGTTGTGGTTCGAGCCTTGCCGGCTTCGGATGCGGTCAGGTCCCCGCCCGCCCGTCGAACCTGGCGCCGGGGAAGGTGCGCCAGGGCCGATAGCCGAGCGGACCGAGGCCAAACGGCACCCGGGTCGGTCATGACCCCTGTCTCAGAACAGTCCGGGAAGAACCTCCTCCCGAGCCTGGGCGTAGTCGTCCTCGTGCTCGTCCAGGTAGCGCTGCCAGGCCTGCGCGTCCCAGATCTCCAGGCGGGTGATCGCGCCGATCACCACGCAGTCCTTGGCCAGCCCGGCGTAGCGGCGCAGTTCGGGAACGATGGTGACGCGCCCCTGGCTGTCCGGCCGTTGCTCGTCGGTGCCCGCGAACAGGTAGCGCTGGTATGCCCGGACCGCCTCATTGGTCAGGGGAGCCTCCGCCACCTTGCGGGCCATCTGCTCGAACTCCGCGCGAGGGAACACGTAGAGGCAGTGGTCCTGGCCCTTGGTGACCATGAGACCCCCTGCGAGCGCGTCCCGAAACTTCGCCGGCAGCGTCAGCCGACCCTTGTCGTCCAGCTTGGGGGTGTGCGTGCCGAGGAACACCTCACGCCCACCTCCAACCCGAACCAAGTCCCCGGGCAGGGACCGGACCGGCGATGGGACCCCCGTTCGCCCCACCGGCCGCCACACTACCCCACTTTCCGCCACAGTCAACGCCGACAGGCCCGCCCCGACCCGTTTTTCTCGACGGTTTTCGCAGGTAGGAGGGGTAGGGGGCGGAGTGGGGCGGGATCGGCCTCACTCCACTCGGCGACAGCCCCGATGATCGACAGAACCCCCTGCCGGGGCCCGCGCGTCGGGTCGGGTGGGGCGCAGTGGGGGAAACCGGGGAGCGGGTGCGGAGGTGAATGCGCGGATCCCTTGGGACGCTTCGCCGCGATTTGACACACTGCAAAGAACGCTGATGCCACGCGAGACCCTCGCGTTGGCCTTTGGAGGGCGAAGTTGACGTCGAGTACCCCGCCTACCACGCAGGCCCCCGGCCCCGCCGCCGGCGCGCCGGAGCAGCCGCAGTCGGCGCTCGGCCGGCTGCACGACACCGCGCAGCGGATCGCGGCCAACGTCGAACACGTGCTGGTGGGCAAACCCGAGGTGGTGCGGGTCGCGCTGGTCACCCTGCTCGCCGAGGGCCACCTGCTGGTCGAGGACGTGCCCGGCGTGGGCAAGACCTCGCTGGCCAAGGCCCTGGCCCGGTCCATCGACTGCACGGTCAGCCGCGTGCAGTTCACGCCGGACCTGCTGCCCAGCGACATCACCGGCGTCTCCATCTTCAACCGCAACACCAGCGACTTCGAGTTCCGCCCGGGTCCGGTGTTCGCCAACATCGTGGTCGGCGACGAGATCAACCGCGCCTCCCCCAAGACCCAGTCGGCGCTGCTGGAGTGCATGGAGGAGCACCAGGTCACCATCGACGGGCAGACCTACGCGCTGGGCTCCCCGTTCATGGTCATCGCCACCCAGAACCCGATCGAGATGGAAGGCACCTACGCCCTGCCCGAGGCCCAGCGGGACCGCTTCACCTGCCGGGTCTCCATCGGCTACCCGGACCCGCAGGCCGAGCTGGCGATGGTCGACGAGCACGCCGGCCGGGACCCGCTGGAGGACCTGCGCCCGGTGTCGGACGCCGAGCAGATCAAGCAGCTGGTGGCGGCGGTCCGCACGGTGCACCTGTCGCCGGAGATCAAGCGCTACGCCGTCGAGCTGGTCTCGGCCACGCGCCGGCTGCCGGAGCTGCGGCTGGGCGCCTCGCCGCGGTCGACGCTGCACCTGGTGCGGGCCGCGCGGGCGCAGGCGGCGCTGGCCGGCCGCGAGTTCGTGGTGCCGGACGACGTGCACGCGGTCGCGGTGCCGGTGCTGGCCCACCGCTTGGTGCTGACCGCCGAGGCGCTGGCCGCGCGGCGCTCGCCGGCCGACCTGATCCGCAGTGTGCTGCAACGCGTCGTGATCCCCCACGGCGGCAACGGGCAGGTGGCCCAACCCGTGTCCGGCCCGAACGGCCGTCGGCTCGGGATGCGGCAAGGGCATTGATGAAGGTGCTGGCCGGACTGACGACCCGCGGACGCTGCCTGATGGCGGCGGGACTGGCGGCGGGCGTCTGCTCCCTCGTGCTCAACGAACGCGACCTGCTGCGTATCGCGGTGTTCGTGGTGGCGCTGCCGGTGCTGGCGGCGGTGCTCACGTCCCGGTCCCGGGTGGGCCTGTCGGCCACCCGGCAGGTCGCGCCCGAGCGCATCCCGGTCGGCGGCACCGCCGAGGTCCGCGTGGACATCCGCAGCGAAGGCCGGCTGCCGACCGGCGGCCTGCTGCTGGAGGACGGCGTGCCGTACGCGCTGGGCAGCCGGCCCCGCTTCGTGCTGGAGCGGCTGCCGCGCCACCACCGCATCCCGCTGCGCTACCAGCTGCGGCCGGTGCTGCGCGGGGTCCAGCACGTGGGCCCGCTGCTGGGCCGCATCACCGACCCGTTCGGCATGGCCGAGTTCGACCGTGAGCTGGCCGGCAGCACCCGCCTGGTCGTGGTGCCCCGCGTGCACAGCCTGACCGGGCTGCCCGGCGGCGCCGGCATGGGCGCGGGCGAGGAGGGCGCGGTGCGGCTGCGCTCCGGCCAGGGCGAGGACGACGCGGTGGTGCGGCAGTACCGGCACGGCGACGACCTGCGCAAGGTGCACTGGCGGTCCTCGGCCCGCCGGGACGAGCTGATGGTGCGCCTGGAGGAGAAGCCGTGGCGCGGCGGCACGACCGTGCTGCTCGACCACCGCTCGGCCGCGCACCGCGGCGCCGGCCCGACCAGCAGCCTGGAGTGGGCCATCTCGATGGCCGCCAGCGTCTGCCTGCACCTGCACCGGCACGGCCACCAGGTGCGGCTGGTCACCGAGGACGGCAAGGTGCTCGCCGGCGGCTACGCCGACGCCGGGCACAGCGACGTGGTGGTGCTGGACGCGCTGGCCGCGCTGCACGCCTCGCACCAGCGGGACCTGGTGTGCGGCGGCGACCCCGGCAACGGGCAGGAGCTGATCGCCGTGCTCGGCGCGGCCAACCCGGTGGCCGCCACCGAGCTGATGCGACACCGTCCGCGCGTCACGCGCAGCATGGCGGTGCTGCTGGACGTCACCGCCTGGGCCCCGGGCGCGGACGCCACCACGGCGACCGAGCTGGCCGACGCGGTCCGGCTGCTGCGCGGCTCCGGCTGGGGCGTGGTGGTCGCCAAGCCGGACATGCCGGTCAGCGTGGTGTGGACCGAGCTGTGCCGGGCCGGCACCCGTGGCGGCGCGGTCGCCGTGGGCGAAGGGGGTATCGCCTGATGACCATGTCGGACGTGCGGACGCCGCGGCACCGGGCGCCGGTGCCGCCGCCCGAGCCGGCCTGGACGCTGCCGACCACGCCGATCGCCGCCGGCTTCGCCGTGCTGTGCGCGGCGACGGCGCTCTCGGGCGTGGTCCAGGGCACGCTGTGGCTGTTCTACCTGCTGATCGCCATCAGCATGATCGTCGGCACCGGCATACTGCTGCGGCAGCTGCGCGCGCAGCCGCCGGTGGTCGCGCTGGGCGAGCTGTTCGTGCTGCTGTGTCTGCTGACGATGTCGTTCAGCACCAACGGGATCCTGCTCATCCTGCCCGGGCCGGCGGCCCTGCGGGACCTGGCCGACGTGCTGGGCCGGTCGGTCACCGCGGTGCAGACCGAGGTCCCGCCGGTGCCGGCCGACGCGCCCATCCTGTGCCTGATCGTGGTGGCCATCGGCCTGGTCGCGGTGGTCGTGGACATGCTGGCCATCGAGGCCAAGGCGCCGGCCGCGTCCGGGCTGGTGCTGCTGTGCGTGTACGCGGTGCCGGCCTCGCTGGCCGACGAGATGCTGCCGTGGTGGAGCTTCGTGCTCGGCTCGGCCGCGTTCGCCGCGCTGCTGGCCATCGACGGCCGGCAGAAGCACAAGGCGTGGCGGGGCCGGCGCAGCGGGGCCACCGGCTCCAGCCAGAGCCAGCCCAGCCACGAGGCCAGCGGCGTGGTGGCGGTGTCGATCATCCTGGCGCTGGTGGTCGGCGGCAGCTTCACCGTGATCGGCACGGTCGGCCGGCTGCCCGGCGGCGGGGCCGGCGGCGCCGACGGCGGGCCGTTCGGGCTCAAGCCGTACACCAAGCTCCAGGGCCTGCTGACCAGCCAGAGCAACCAGGAGCTGTTCCGGGTCAACGGCCTGAAGGACAGCGACTACCTGCGGCTGGTCACGCTGGACAAGTACGTCGACAACGAGGGCTGGCAGGTCGGCGCGCCCATCTCCGGCGGCGACCAGATCGGCCGGCGCGACCTGGACACCGACAGCGCCGTCGGCGGCCCGGTGACCACGATCAACATCGCGCCCAACCAGTTCAGCGACCAGTGGGCCCCGGTGTTCGGCCGGCCGGTGGCGGTGACCGGGCTGGGCTCGGACTGGCGCTGGGACCCGACCGCGCAGACCCTCTGGGCCCCGGGCGCCCAGCAGTTCGGCGCCTACGTGGAGCGGGCCCAGCTGACCCTGCCCACCCAGGAGCAGCTGCGCTCCGAGGGCGTCGTCGACGACACCCGGGTCGACTCCCGCTATCGGGCGCCGATCCAGGTCGACCAGCGGGTCAGGAACCTGATCAACCAGGTGACCGGCCGGCTGACCACCACCTTCGACAAGGTGCGGGCGCTGACCCAGTACCTCAACAGCGGCGAGAACGGCTTCAGCTACAGCCTGGACGCCACGCCCCAGGACCCGAACGCGCCCAAGCTGGACGACTTCCTGTTCAACACCAGGAAGGGGTTCTGCGAGCAGTACGCGTCGGCGCTGGCCGCGATGACCCGCTCGATGGGCATCCCGACCCGGGTGGCGATCGGCTTCACCCCGGGCGTGTCGGTCAACGGCGACGCCACCCAGCGCACGATCACCGGCGGGGACGCGCACGCCTGGGTCGAGATCCACTTCCCGGACTACGGCTGGGTGCGGTTCGACCCGACGCCGGCCGGCAGCCGGGTGGTGCCGCCGCCGTACATGTCGGACACCAGCCCGTCCGACAGCAACGACAACGGGCCCAGCACCTCCGGCTCCACCGGGCCGAGTGTCACCACCGCCCCGCACGCCTCCTCGTCGGCGGCGGCCGTTCCGGCCGACACCCGCGACGACGCGAACACGTCGGTGCTCGACCTGTCCTCGCCGCAGGTGTGGGCGATGGCGCTGCTGCTCCTGGTCGCGCTGGTGGTGTCCGTGCTGCTGGGCCTGTTCGGGGGGAAGCGGCCCGACGACGGCACGCGGGCCAAGCTGAAGCTGCCGCGCTGGCTGCCGTCCCAGTGGCTGCTGCCGGCGGCGGTCGTGGCCTGGTCGCTGGTGGTGCTGGCGCTGGCCTCGTACCTGTCGTGGTGGCTGTCCGGGTTCCTGGCCGTGGTGCTGATCGCCGTGTCACCGGCGGCGATCCGGGCCTGGCGGCGGCGGGTCCGGCTCCGGCAGATCGCCGCGCTCGGCTCCGAGGCCGCCGAGGCCGCGTGGGCCGAGGTGCTGGCCGAGTCCGTGGACCGCGGCTCGGTGGTGTCGATGACCGAGACCGTGCGGGCGACCGGGCGGCGGCTGGCCCGTGAGCACGAGCTGGACGAGCCCGGCCGGGAGGCGTTGCGCCAGGTCATCACCGCTGTCGAGGGCTCGTGGTACGGCGGCCGGGAGTCGGTCGACCCGTCGCTGGTGTCGGCGGTGTCCGAGCTGCGGGCCAGCCTGCACCGGACCGCGCCGCTCGCGTTCACCGCCCGGGTGCTGCCCCGCTCGGTGGTCAACCGGCGCTAGCGCCTGCGTCCCAAGCCCGCGTAGATGGCCTCGGATCCGGGGCCGTCCACCGGGTCGGGCCAGTGCGAGGCCAGCACCAGGCCCGGCGGGGCCACCTCGAAGCCGTCGAAGAGGGCGAGCACGTCGGCGTGCGGGCGGGCCTGGAACGGCGAGCCGATGCCGGCCATGTGCTTGGCGAAGGCCGCCACCTCCTCCGGGCGCTTGTCCTCGGTGAGGTGGGTCAACGCGAGCATGCTGCCGGGGACCACCGCGTCCCGGTAGCCGCGGATGACCGCGGCCGGGTTCTGCTCGTCCAGGATGAAGTGCGGCAATGCTGTCATCAGCACGCCGACGGGGCGGGTCAGGTCCAGGATTTCGCGCACGGCTGGGGAAGTGAGCACCCGGTGCACGTGGCACACGTCCGCGGTGAGCACCCGCACCCCGGGCCGGCCGCGCAGGGTGAGCTCGCAGTGCGCGGTGGCCACGTCGTCCTTGTCCACGTAGACCACGCGGCTGTCCGGGGCCAGCTCGTGCACGCTGCCGGCGGCGAGCAGCCCGCAGCCGAGGTCGAGGAACTGGTCGATGCCGTGGCGGAGCATGTGCAGGGTGGCCTCGCGTAGGAACCGACGGCTGGCGATGGCCGCGGCCCGCACGCACGGCGCGTCGCGCAGCACTTCGTCGGCCAGGGCCCGGTCGGCCTGGAAGTTGTTGCCGCCACCGAGCATCACGTCGTACAGCCGGGCGTCGGAGGGCCGTTCCGGCCCCGGCCGTCGCGCCGAATTGGTCACCGCGTCCCCCGAGTTCTAGCGAATTGCTCAGAATACGGCCGCTACCGCCGGCGCCGGCCGCCTGTCACCGTATCGGGACCGGACGGAGAGAGGGGACCCGTGCCATGGCGGTTCAGCGGTGGGTGGGGGCGGGCGTGATCCTCGGGGCCGCGATGGGCGCGATGCTGGCCTTGCAACCGGCCAAGGCGCAGGCGGCCGAGTTGATCCCGCCCGGCGCGAGGTACGTGGCCCTGGGCAGTTCCTTCGCCGCCGGGCCGGGCATCCCGCCGGCCGAACCCGGCGGTCCCGCCGCCTGCGGTCGTTCCTCCCGCAACTACGCCAACCTGGTCGCCGGGAAGCTGGGCCTGGCCCTGACCGACGCCACGTGCAGCGGCGCCACCACCGCCAACGTGCTCACCACCTCGCAGGCCGGGCAGCCGCCGCAGATCCAGGCGGTCACCGCGGACACCCGGCTCGTGACCATGACCATCGGCGGCAACGACGTGAACTACCTGGGCAGCCTCGGCAGCTACTCGTGCCAGGACAGCGGCGGCTCCTCGTGCGGCGCCGTCGACCAGGCCGCGATCACCGCCGGGCTCAAGACCGTCGGCTCCCGCATCGCCGCCGTGATCGACGCCGTGCGGGCGCGGGCCCCGCAGGCGCGCGTGGTTGTCGTGGACTACCAGACGATCCTGCCCGTCGCCGGGCCGCTGTGCGACGGCGTCCCGATGTCCGACGCGCACCTGGCGTTCGAGCGCGGTTTGCGAGTCCAGCTCGACGCCGCCACCCGGGCGGCCGCCGCCGACCGCCACGCCACCCTGGTCGACGTGGCGACGGCGAGCCTGTCTCACAACGCCTGCTCGGCCGAGCCGTGGATCGAGAAGTACGTGGTGCCGGCGGGCATTTCCGCGTACCACCCCAAGCCGGCCGGCATGGCCGCCATCGCCGCGATGGTCGAGGACCGGCTCAGCTAGCGGCGATGTGGTCGGCGATCCGCTGGGCCAACTCCGCCGCCAGCTGGCGGGGAACGCTGTGCCCCATGCCCTTGACGATCACGAGCTCGGCCCCGGGGATGGCCGCCGCGACCGCCCGGCCGCCGCTGACGTCGCACATCCGGTCGGCGTCGCCGTGGATCACCAGCGTCGGCACGGCCAGGTCGCGCAGTCGTGCCGTGATGTCGCCGGCGGCCACCTGGGCCACGGCGTGGCGCATCATCGCCTCCGGGTCGTAGCCCCGGTCGTGGTACCGGCCGGCCATCTTCGCGACCTCGACCGGATCCTGGGGGAAGGCCGCCGAGCCGAAGACCGGCAGGGCCCTGACGTACCAGTCGACGTAGCCGGCCCGGTCCCGCGGCTGCGGCCCCATCTCCCGGAACAGGGCCATGTCGGCCTGGCCCACGGTCGGGTCGCCGGTGCTCGTCATCATCACCGTCAGGGAGCGGACCCGCTCCGGATGCCCGAGCGCCGCCAGCTGCCCGATGAAGCCGCCCATCGAGGCGCCGACGATGTGCGCGGCGTCGACGCCCAGCACGTCCAGCAGGCCGAAGGTGTCGGCCACCATGTCGTCCAGGGTGTAGGAGGCGCTGCTGAAGTCGCCATTCAACGCGGCCATCACGTCGGCCTTGGGCCCGTCGTGGAAGTGCGTGGACCGGCCGGCGTCCCGGTTGTCGAACCGGATCACCTGCACCCCGTGGCCGGCCAGCTCCCGGCAGAAGACCTCCGGCCAGCTGATCATCTGGGCGTTGGCCCCCATGATCAGCAGCACCGCCGGGTCCCCCGGGTCGCCGAACCGCTCGTAGCAGACCTCGATCCGGTCCGGCCCGACCTCCGACGCCAGCTCCTCCACCGCCACCTCCACGAGTCGCGCTCCGGGACAGGGCGACTGTAGGTCGGCGGCACGGTCGAATGCCGCCTGCGCGTCGTACGTGCCCCTAAAGGGCGCCTGCTGGCAACGCTAAAGGGCCCCCTCAGCGGAGGAGGCCCTTGGAGCGGGTGGAGCGTCGAAGGGATGTGTCGGGGTCACTCCTCTTCGAAGCGCTTGCGGAAACGATCTTCCATGCGCTGCGCGAAGCCGGAGCGGTGCGGGGTGCCGCCGGATTGCCCGGAACCCTCGGCGGAGGCGCCGCCCTTGGTCAGTGTTGTCAGCGTCAGCAGAGCACCGACGAACATGACCAGGAAGCCAAGCACGCTGACAATGGGGATGCTGGCGAGCTTGAGCGGCACGATCACACCGAATACGAGCAAAGCCACACCAACAAGGAAGGCGACGATGCCGTAGAGCCGACGCCGTCGGGACGGCCGCCGGAGACGAGCACCACGCACAGTGGAGGCGAACTTCGGGTCCTCAGCGTAGAGCGCACGCTCGATCTGGTCGAGCAGTCGCTGCTCGTGCTCGGAGAGTGGCATGACTCCTCCTCCGGCACAGTGGGGTCGCGGGCGCCAGGGTCTCGGTTGCCGCCGAACCCGGCGGACACCCGCTTTGGGGCGTCACCGTCCAGGATACGATCCGCGAGGCTTGTCCACTAGCCGGTCCGCCCGCCAGAACCGGTGGTCTCACGCACGATCATCCACTAGGGGTAGCGCAGCGCCGTTCGGCGGACGCCCCGGACGGCGGTTCGGCGGCCCGCAGCCAGCGCGGCGCGACCATCAGCGCACCCGCTCCCACCAGCGCCAACACCGCCAGCAGCACGATCATGCCCGGGCTGGGCGGGGCGGGATCGCCGGTCGGCGGCGGATCCTCGCGACCGGAATAGCTGGCGTGCACATCGGCGCCCGGGTTTGGCGATCCGGGCAGTCTCAGGAGGTATCTCTGCGTCACCGCGACCGGCAGCGCGCCGGCACCCTTCCGCCCTTCGAGGGATTGTTGGCTGGGCCGGGCGGGGTGTAGCGCCGGCGCGGCGGCCGGCGCTGCCACCAGCGCCGCCGCGACGGCGGTGGCCGCGAGTGCGTGCACGGGGCCTCGACCTCCTGGCGGGGAGACAACCTTCGGTGGCGCGCCGGTCGCGGGGTGCAGGGCACCGCGACCGGCGGCTGCGATGACTGTGCGTGACCTCACAGTGGCGGACAAGAGTGTCCGGTGACCGAGCGGAGCGTTCCCCGCCGATCAGGGCCTTCCGCCGCGGAGCGTGGCCACCTACGGTGAACGTTCACACGCCGTTCACACCCTGCGAACGCCCCTGGACGGATGAGCACCGAGCCGACAACCCCCGTTGGGCCCTCCGGGTCAGAACTCGACGCGAACCTCGTCGAGGCCCTGCGCTACGGCCCGTTCCCGCGCGCCCTGCGCACCGCCATCGCCCACCGCGGCCTGTCGCTGGCCCGGCTCGGCGCGCACCTGGACCGGATGGGTGTGCACGTCGGGCAGTCCACCCTCAGCTACTGGCAGCGCGGCCTGCGCCATCCCGAGGTGCCGCGCGCCCTGACCGCCTTACGCGCCCTGGAGCGGGTCCTGGCGCTGCCGCCCGATTCGCTCGTGGTGCTGGTGGGCCCGCGCACCCGGCCGACCCCCGACCGCCAGCCGGTCGGCTCCTTCATCGAGCTGACCTCGTTCTGGTCCGGCTCCGCCGCGCTGCTGAGCGAACTGGACGTGTCGGAGGAGGCCACCCAGTGCAACGGGGAGCTGGGCACGCTCTCCGTGCACGACATGATCACCATCGACCAGCGCCGCTCGCAGCGCTCGTCCACCACCCGGATGGTCGTGCAGGCCACCACCGCCGGGCCGGACCGGTACATCGCGATGTACCACGCCGACGACGGCAGTTCGGTCGAGGACTGCGTGATCCGAACGGCCGAGGGCTGCCGGACCGGGCGGATCAGGCGACATGCGCAATCCTCGACGATGGTCGCCGAGCTGCTGTTCGACCGCCGGCTGACCGAGGGCGAGCGGCACGTGTTCTGCTTCAGCCTGCACAGCGAGCCGGCGCGGCCCACGCCCGGCACCAACCGCACCTTCCGTGAGCCCTCCGGCGAGTACCTGTTGCAGATCGCCTTTCACCGCAAGGCGATGCCGGCCCGCTGCACCAGCTACTTCCGCACCCGGGAGGACTCCGAGCCGACGCTGTCCGAGGACCTGGTGTGCGGCATCGGCGGCGTGGCCAGCGCCTACTTCTCCTGCGTCGGGCGGGGACTCGCGGGCATCGCCGTCGACTGGGACTAGGGACCTTGGACCCTTGACGGTGATCATCCGGCCGATAGGTTCCGGGCACAACCGTTGACCGTCAAGGACATTCACACATGCGGACGAGAGTTCTCGCCGGGGCGGCCGGCGTCGCCGCCCTGGCCGTTTTCGGCGCGGCCGTGGTCGTGTCCGCCCCGCCGCAGCGCATCGCCGGCGTGTCCATCGCCGGGGCGGCCGGGCCTCCGATCATCGGCGGCGCAACCTACGTGACCACCACGACCGCCCCCGCGCCCTCCACCACCCAGGCCCTCACCGCGCCCACTGTCACCACCTCCGCGGCCAAGCCCACCACCACCGCACCCGCCGCTCCCTCCCCCACCAGCACAACATCGCCGCCAGGCCAGGACACCTCCGGCCAGATCACCTTCTACGGCGCGGCCGACAACGATCCCCCCGGCAGCCGCGAGATCGCGTACCCCGACGTGCGGCACGGCCAGGCCGGCGGCTCCGGCACGTTCGACGACCCCACCACCTTCGCCGCCCAGCCGGGTCGTTTCGCCCCCGGCACCAGGATCTACGTGCCCGACGTCCGGCGCTACTTCATCCTCGAGGACAGCTGCGCCGGCTGCACCGGCTCCCACATCGACCTGTGGACCGGCGCCGCCACCGACCGCGGCCTGCAACGCTGCGAGGAATCCTTGACCCGCAACGGTTCCCGCCCCTACACGGTCAACCCGCCCGCCGGTCTGCCGGTCTCGGCGGGCGAGCTCTACCACAACGGCCGCTGCTACCGGGGCTGACAAAACGTGGGGCCGGCCGAATCGGCCGGCCCCACGCTTCCGGTGAGGCCTTACTCCACGGTGATCGTGAACGTGCTCGTGGTGTTCTTGACGTCCTGGGCGTTGTCGCACAGGCGCAGGTCGTGGAACGTCACGGAGCCGACGGCCGGGCCCTGGCCCGGTTCGGGGAACTCGTTGGCCCACAGGCCGAATCCGGACTTCGCCTCGAAGGCGTCGCCGGACAGCCGGGCGCCGCTGATCGAGACCCGGTCGAACTCGGTGTCGGTGATCGGGTAGGCCGGCTGGCCGTTGATGTAGTCGGTCTGGAACATCACGCCGCTGTATGTCGGCTCGGTGATGTCCACATCGGACACCCGAATCGCCTGGAACTTGTTGGTGGCGGAGAACACCCAGATCGCCGGGAAGGTCTGCCCGCCCCAGAAGTGCCCGCCGGAGCGCACGACCGAGAAGTTGTGCAGCGCGGTGGTGTCCGGCCCGAAGTCCCGCATGGTGACGCCGAAGTTCAGCGAGCTGATGGTCACGCCGCTGCCGGCCAGGGTGTCGGCCACGACGACGTCCTGGAAGGAGTTGGCCTGCCCGCCGTAGACGGCGACACCGGCGGCCCGCCACGGGGTGAGCGCGGTGAGGTGCTCGAACAGGTTGTCGCGCTGGTCGCCGTCGTGCAGGTCGGTGGCGGCCCACAGCGCGAAGCTGTCGTCACCGGTGCTGCGCGCCTCGTTGTTGACAACGTGGTTGCCGGTGCTGCCGTTGGTCAGGTTGACGCCGTCGGCCATCAGGTCCCGCGCCCGTGAGTTGGACACCGTCAGGTTGTGCACATTGGTGCCCCACACCATGACCACGGAGTGCTCGACCCACACGTTGTCGATGCTCAGGTCCGACACTCCTGCCAGGTCGAAGACGCGGCCCTGGCCGTCCAAGCGGGTGTCGTAGTCGCCGAAGTAGGAGAAGCCGGCGAAGCTGGAACCGTTGGCGGAGCTGTCGATCCGGAAGCCGACGTCGACGTTCTTCTTGTCCTGCGGGGCCAGGAAGCGGGTGAACCACGGGCCGGCGCCGACGATCTTCACCGCGGTGCCGGTGACGGTGAACTTCTCGGTGGTCTGGTAGTTCCCGGCCGGCAGGTAGACGCCGGTGTAGGCGCCGGTGATGTCGGTGCGCACCTTGTCCAGCGCGGCCTGCACGTCCTGCTGGCTGAAGCCGGCGGGGGTGACGAAGTGGGCCGGGTCGGGGTTGGCGACCGGGGTGGCCTGCTCCAGGCTGACGAAGTCGATGGCGAAGGAGCCGGTGTTGGCGGCGTCCTTCTGCAACCGGATCTTGCTGCCGGCCGGCACGGTGGCGCCCAGCAACAGGTTGGCCTCGTCGTAGATGTGCCGGGCCGGGCCGGCGGCCGGGTCGTTGCTCGGCGACGCCTCCGGGCCGTACAGCCAGACGTACTCGGGGTCCAAGGTGATCGGCTTGAGGAACTTGCCGTTCACGTAGACGTCCAAAGTGGACGCCGTGCCGTCGGGCACGGAGAACCGGGTGACCAGGGTGTTGGTCGGCTCCTTGGTGGTGAACTCCACCGAGGCCCCGGTCTGGTTCAGGGTCACGGCCTCGCGGCCCGACGCCTCGCCGGCCAGGTCGCCGATCGTCCGATTGGGACCGACAACGGCGGCCCCGCCGGACAGCACACCGTTCTCCGCCTCATACGTGCGGTACGGCATCGCCGCGCCGCGGCCGACGTAGAGGTCCTGACTGCTCACGTTGTTGGTCCGCTTGATGGCGACTTCGTTGCCGTCAGTGGAAAGTTCGGCCTTGACGGTGTAGCGGCCGTCGGCAGCCGGCGCCCAGACGCCGAGCTTGACCGTGGTCGACGCGCCGGGCGCGAGGACGCCGACCTGGGCGCCGCCGAGGATGGTCTGGAGCCGGCCGGTGTTGGTGTCGGTGATCGTGACCTTCACCGTGTGAGCGCCGGCCGCGGACGGCTTCGTGCCCTGATTGCGCAGCGTGGCAACGAAGTTCACCGGATCGCCGGCCGAGGGCTGGTCCGGCGTCGGGCTGACCGTGGCGACCAGGTCGGAGCTGGCCACCGGGGCGATCGCCAGCGGCGTCGGGTCGGCGAAGGCGTTGTTGGACTCGTCGGACTCGATGATCCGGTTGGCCTCGTCGACCTTGGCGGTCAGCCGGTACGACCCGGCGTCGTGCCGGCCGATCCCGGCCGAGACGGTGGCGGTCGCGCCGACGGCCATGGGTCCGACCTGGGTGGTGCCGACCTTGGTCGTGCCCAGGTAGAAGCTGACGTTGGTGGTGGCGGAAGTGGCCAGCTGCCCGATGTTCCTGACAGTCGCGGCGGCGGTGACGTCGTCGGTCTCGGACGGCGTGCCCGGTGTCCAGGCCGCGTCGGTGACGGTCAGGTCGGGGTTGGGCGACGGGGTGCCGTAGACGCCGAACTCGGAGATCTGGCCGCCGCCGGAGCCGGTGTTGCCGGTGATCCTCAGCTGCACGTCGGCCACGCGGGCGGTCACCGGGATGGTCACGGTGTTGCCGGTCGCCGGGTCGAAGACGTAGGGGGCGCTGGCGACGAGGCTGGTGAAGGCGGTGGCGTCCTGGTCGCGGCCGAGCACCTCGATGGTCTGGGTGCGCGCGCCCCAGTCGGTGGAGGGGTTGAGGCGCAACACGATTGACGTCACGTCAGCGTTGGAGCCGAGCGAAACCGCCAGCGTGTTGGGAAAACTGTTGCCGGCGGCCTCCCAGTAGGTCGTCGGGTCGCCGTCGTCGGCGTTGCTGGCGGCGAAGTTGCCGACCACCGAGGACGCGGTGATCGGCTTGCCGAGAGCGAGGTTGGTGGCGTCGGCCGCGTGCGCGACCACGGCCGGACCGCTCGCGAGGAGCAGTCCGGCCGCGGTCACCACGGGCAGTACTCTGCTGAGGAGCATCGGGGGTGCCAATCTGCTGAATTTGCGCCCTATCAGCGGCAATTCTGCGTCATGGCGTCCAGATTTTGCGGGTCTGAGGACCCTTCACCGGCAGGGTGTGCACCTTTGACCACCGCTCAGCCCCTGGCCATGGCGAACACGTGCAGCGACGGGGTGCCGGCGGTCGCGGCCCCGCTCACCGCCGGCAGCCGCACCGTGGCCGCGGTCTTGCCGGCCTGGAGCGGCACGCCGACGTAGTAGACCACGGCGTTGGCCTGGAAGGTCGTGTTGCCGGCCCGGTTCTGGTACGTCCCGGTGATCGCCGCGTCTCCGCTGCCGCCCCACCAGTCGGAGCTGGACACCGTGAAGTCCTGGGTGCTGCCATCGGTGTAGGTGACGGTCCCGGTGCCGCTGGCCGGGCCGTAGGTGGCGGTCACCAGGAAGCCCAGCGTGTTGCCGCTGCCGGTCAGCGCGATCGTCTGTCCATTGGAGACGGTGTTGTCCGCCGTGCCGGTGCCGGCCTGCGACGGCCAGGTGAAGGTGAGGCCGGCATGGCTGACCGTGCCGCCCGGCCGCGCGCCGGCGTTGGCCATCGCGGTCGCCGACATGCTGGCGCCGCCGCCGTCGATGTTGCCGGGATTGGTGTTGTTGTCCGCGGTGACGCCGACATTGTTGTACGTGGCGGACAACGACGACGCCACGACCGCCTTGTCCAACCCGATCTGCACCGGCCCGAGGTGCTTGGCCGAGGTCGCCGCCGTGCCGGTGACCTGTGCGAACGGCAACTGCGTGAACGGCGCGGCGGTCTTCTCGATCAGGTACTTGTGCCCCTGGGCGGTGTTGACCGTGAACTGCCCGGCCGTGGTCGGCGCGACCACGGTCGCCCCGGTGTTGGCGTCGATCACCTCCACCGACTGCCCCGACCACGGGCTGCGCACCGCCATCGCGGCATTGCCGCCGGCCTCCAGCACCACCGTCACCGGCACGCCGCCGCGCACCTGCACGTCGACCTTGCTGTTGTTCTGCACCGAAACCGTGCCGTCGCCGTCCCAGTCCGACGGCCAGGCCGGGGCGATCCGCAGCAGACCGTCGTAGTCCTGCGCCAGCGCCTCGTTCATGCTGGCCGCGACGATGCCGGTCTCCTCGTTGTAGAACTCGTCGCCGACCGAGCCGAACAGGCTGGCCATGCCGTTCGGGTACAGCTGGTACTTCTTGACGTTGTTGACGAGGTTGGTCTTCACTTCGCTGGCCAGGTCCAGCCGGGCCGCGTAGAGGGCGTCATAGTCCCAGTCCGCGTTGTTCTGGAACAGCCGCGAGTTGTAGGAACGCTTGGCCAGATCGGTCAGCGAGCCGGAGTTGTCGCCGATCACGCCGTAGGAGAAGGTCGACTCCAGGTCCAGGTTCTCGCCGTTGTTGAGCTGGGCCGCCGGCTGCGTGGAGAAGGCGATCACGTCCTGGCCGCCGGCGTCGTCCGCCGCGGTGAGCACCTGCTTGTGCGTGGCCGCGTCGGTGCGCGGCAGCGGCGGGATCTTCGGCAGCGCCGCCTGGAGCTGGCTGACCAGGGCCGGGTCGGCGTTCAGCGTCTGCGCCGCCGAGATGACCACCGGGAACAGCGCCTGCATGGCCAGGATGTCGGTGACCGGGTCGGTCACGTTCCACTGCGTCTCATGGGCGTTGGCCGTGGTGTGCAGCTTGCCGTCGCTGCCGGTCTTGGCGATGGACAGCAGGAACTGCGCGGCCGCCTTCATCAGCGGATAGCCGCTCTGCAGGAACGACTGGCTGCGGTTCTGGAGGTAGGTCTGCCAGATCCACAGGCTCACCTCGGCCCCGGTGGAGTAGTTCATCGAGTTGTACGAGGGCGCGATCGTCGAGTCGCAGGAGGCGTTGCTGGCCGCGCTGCCGCCGCCGTAGTAGCCGTTTCCGTTGAAGCGCATGGTTTCCGGCACGCACGCGCCGGTCGAGCCCGGCACGTGGGCCTGCGTCCAGGCCTGGATGTTGGCCAGGTTCGACGTGTACAGGCTGAAGTAGCTGGTGTTCAGCGCCGGCGCCCCCGAGCTGAGGTTGGCCGCCAGCTGCATGCGCAGGTTCCAGAACCAGTAGTCGGCCGGCACCCAGTCCTGCGTGTCCTTGGAGAACGCGAACAGGTCGGCCACGCCGGCCTGCGTGCCCGGGTACTGGCCGCGGTTGAGGCTGGCCTCCTGGTAGAGGTAGATCGTCCGCAGGTTCTCCAGGTACTGGCCCGATCCGTCGGCCGAGTTGGCCTCGATCAGGTTGGCGCCGGTCCAGAAGTCGTGCCACCAGTTCAGGTGATTGGTGTCCACTGTGGACGCCGTCGCGTCGGCGCCGAGCAGGGCCGAGGCCGTGCTCTGGGCGTTGCCGCCGGTCCAGTGCGGCACGCCGACGACCACCCGGAAGGTGCCGTTCGCGTTGGGGTTGAAGGTGGTCCGCACGGTCTGGCCGTCCACCACCGTGGCGCTGACGTTGCGACCGCCGGCCGTCACCGCGAGCAGGCTGCCGAAGGTCTGGCCGGTGCCGCCGGTCGGGTTGTCCACCCACGTCTCGGCCAAGGTGCCGATCGCCCCCGACGCCTGGGCCTGCGGCGACCGACCCGACCACAGGTAACCCTGGGCCGTCTGCGTGCTGTTCGGATCCGCGCCGGCCACGTCGACCACCAGCTCGTCCTTGTCGGCGCGCAGGTAGACGCGGGCCGTCAGGCCGCCGCCGGTCTCGGTGAGCACGCCGTCGTAGAGGTCGAGGTGGGCCGCGAAGTCCGCCGCCGAGGTCAGCTTGGCCAGGCCCGGGATCGTCACCTGGCCCGGCGACTTGCGGTCCGGGAACGTGTCGTCCCGGTTGAGCTGCGCCGTGAACCCGTTGGCCGCCCACACCGCCGCCCCCGCCACGCCGTTGCCCAGCGGCAGGGACTGGGTGGCGGCCGTGTTCGGCGCGCCGAGCACAATGTTCGAGCGGCTGACGACCGCGTGGCGGTCGAGCTGGAAGGCCCCGTTCTGCCACGCTGTGGTGAGCGTGGCCGCGTCGGCGGCTGGAGTTGCGAGGCCCGCTACGGTCAGGGTGGTCGCCACGAAGGCGACTCGTAAGCGGCTGCTGGTTGACACCGTGTCTCCCTTGACAGGTGGGGACAGCATTCATCCGAGGTATGATGTTACCTCGCAAATAGTGGACAACATCCCGCAAGGACCTGTCAACGACAGAATCCCCCCACCCCCCGCCCGGCCCCGCCCCGCCTCTTCCGCTTGGAAGGGGGCTTTCCTCCACTCGGAGTGGAGGAAAGCCCCCTTCCAAGCGCCGACGGGTGGTCAGCCAAGCGCCGACGGGTGGTCAGCGCTTGCGGGGGCGGCGCTTCTGCCAGCTTTGGCCGATGTGGTCGTTCATCGCGCGGGCGGCGCCGTCGGGGTCCTGGGCGATGAGGCGCTCGTAGATGGCCCGGTGCTCGCGGTTGGACTGCTCGAAGTCGGCCAGGGTGGGCTCGCCGATGTAGCGCAGGCTGCGGAACGCCTCCTCGTTCACGGTGCGGATCACGGCGCGGGCCAGGCGGTTGCCGGAGGCGGCCATGATCTCGTCGTGGAACTCGAGGTCGGCGCGGTAGAAGCGGGAGGCGTCGGCGGTCTCGTCGGTGACGTGCCGCAGGGCGGTGCCGATCCGGCGCAGCTGCTCGGCGTCGGCCCGCTCGGCGGCCTGGCCGGCCATCTGCGACTCCAGCGCCCGCCGCACGTCGACCAGGTCGGACAGGATGGCCAGCTCGGCGTCGTGCCGGATGCTGGCGGCCAGCACGGCCGGGTCGAGCAGGTCCCAGTCCTCGGTGTCGCGCACGGTGGTGCCCTGCCCCTGCTGCACCTTGACCAGCCGCATGCCCTCCAGCGACTTGACGGCCTCGCGGATCACGGTGCGGCTGACCGAGAACATCTCGCACAGCACCGGCTCGATCGGCAGCGCGCTGCCGGGGGAGATCTCGCCGCCGACGATGCGGTCGACCAGGTCCTCGACCACGGCGGTGGCCAGTCGTCGGGGCCGGCGCGGCCACCCCGGCAGCGGTTGCGCCGCCTGCTCGTCCAGGCTCACAGGAGTCCGTTTCGTCCGCGGGCTGTCCCGCTGATCCTACCCTTGACGACATTCATAGTACGAATTATGTTGCGGCCGTGCGCATCACCGACGTGGCGTCGTTCCGCATCCCGCTGCCGGGCGCGAAGCCCGCCTTCGTGTGGCGGAAGGGCCTGCTGGGCTCCAGCCCGGACGGCGAGGCGGCGGTGCTGCGCATCGGCACTGACGAAGGCGTCGCCGGCGTGGCCCTGGCGACCCGGCCGGGCATGGCCGCGGCGGTCGAGGACATCGTGACGCGGGTGCTGCGGGACGCCCTGATCGGCCAGGATCCGTTGCAGCGCGAGAAGTTGTGGCACCTGGTGTGGGAGCTGGACCGCACCGAGGAGTTCCCGCTGCCGGTGCTCGGGCTGGTCGACACCGCGCTGTGGGATCTGGCCGGCCGGCTGGTCGACCAGCCGGTGTGGCAAGTCCTCGGAGGTTTCCGGACCCAGATCCCGGCCTACGCCTCGACCGTCACCTTCCGCGACGTCGACGAGTACCTGGACGTCGCCACCCAGTGCCTGGAACTGGGCTACCAGGCGATCAAGCTGCACGCCTGGGGCGACGCCCGCAAGGACGCCGACCTCGGCCACAAGCTGCGCGCGCACGTCGGCGACGACGTGCCGCTGATGTACGACGGCTCGGCCGGCTTCGACCTGCCGGACGCCACCTACCTCGGCCAGGCCCTGCACGACGCCGGATTCCTCTGGTACGAGGAGCCGATGCGCGAGTTCAGCGTGACGGCGTACGGGCACCTGGCCCGCTCGGTGCGGATTCCCTTGCTGGTGGCCGAAACCTCCGACGGCGCGCACATGAACACCGCCGACTTCATCGCCGCCGGCGCGGCCACCTTCGGCGTGCGGGCCAGCGCGACGATGCGCGGCGGCATCACCGGGGCGATGCGGACCGCGCACCTGGCCGACGCGTTCCGGCTGCGGGCCGAGGTGCTCGGCGACGAGATGCCGAGCCGACACCTGACCATGGCCATCGCCAACACCACCTACTACGAGTCGCTGATCACCGCGAATCCGGTGCGCCCCAAGGCAGAAGTCGACGCCGAGGGATTCGTGCACGCCCCGACCGAGCCGGGCATCGCCCTGCCGGCCGGGCTGGAC
Source organism: Kutzneria sp. NPDC052558 (assembly GCF_044547355.1). NCBI lineage: Bacteria > Bacillati > Actinomycetota > Actinomycetes > Pseudonocardiales > Pseudonocardiaceae > Kutzneria > Kutzneria sp. NPDC052558. The sequence goes on along the minus strand of NZ_JBIUAG010000019.1, from coordinate 17,046 downwards.
TACCCGGCCGTCCTGGAGCCGTACGTCGAGGTGCTTACAGAGAGGTAAGACCCCATGCGCCGTTCACCTCTTGCCGTCGCGATAGTGGTGCTCGCGCTGTCCGTGGTCGGCTGCAGCCGCAACACCGCGCACAGCGACCAGTCGACACTCCAACCGGGGCAGGTGAAGGTCGCACTGGTGCCGGGCGGCCCGCACCCGTACTTCCAGCCGTGGAAAACCGCGCTGAACCAGGCCAAGACCGACTTCAAGCTCGGCGACACCACGTTCAACGAGACCTCGGCCTGGAACCAGACCACCCAGAACTCGGTGCTGAAGTCGTTGGCGGCGCAGGGTTTCAACGCGTTCGGCGTGTTCGGGGTGTCGCCCGACACGATCAACTCGACCTTCAGCGACCTCAAGAAGCAGGGCTTCCACCTGGCCTCGCTGGGCTCCTGCCCGGCCGGCGACACCGACAACGCCGACTTCTGCCTGGCCACCGACGTTCAGCAGGCCGCGTACAAGGCGGCCAAGTCGGCGATCGAGGCCATGGGCGGCAGCGGCAACCTGGTGCACCTGACCGGGAACAAGACCGACTCCAACACCACCCGGCGGATCCAGGGCGTGCAGCAGGCCGTGGACGAGGCCGGCGGCAAGGTCACGCTGATCCAGACCGTCACCGACATCGACACCGACCTACAGACCGCGCAGAAGGCGGTCGCCGACCTGATCGCGGCCAAGGGCTCGCAGATCAACGGCATCGTCACCACCGCGTACAACCCGGCGGTGGCCTCGGCCGCCGCGGTCAAGGCGGCCGGGCTGCCGGTGAAGGTGGTGGCCATCGACGACGACCCGACCATTCTCGGCGACATCAAGGACGGCTCGGTCACCGCGTCGGTGGTGCAGAATCCGGTCGGCCAGGCCTATATCGGCTCCTACGCACTGTCCAAACTGGCCGGTGGCTGCGCCATGAAGACCCCGGGCCAGGTGGTGGACTCGGGCTCGTTCGTGGTCACCAAGGACAACGTGGCCAGCTACGACACGCAGCGCCAGCAGGAGACATCCCAGCTGCGCAAGGACTTCGACGACAAGTACCTCACCTGCCCCAAGGCGTGACCATGAGGCGTGTCATTCCCGTCTGGGCCAATCCCCGCATCGGCCTGCTGGTCGTGATCGTCGTGCTGGTCGCGGTGTTCACCGCGCTGCGGCCGGCGTTCCTCGACATCGACCTGACCCTCGTGCCCATGCAGTCCGACCTGACGGTGTTCGTCGTGGTCGGGCTGGCCCAGCTCGCGGTGTTGTCGCTGGGGCACATGAACCTGGCCGTGGGGCGGATGGCCGCGGTGTCGGCCTTCGCCTCCGGCTGGGCCTACGACAAGCTCGACGTTCCCCTGCCGGTCGGGCTGCTCATCGGGCTGGCCGTCGGGGCTCTCGTCGGCGCGGCCGCCGGCTGGACCATCGCCGCCACCGGCGTGAACTCGTTCGTGGTCACCCTGGCTCTCGACTTCGCCCTGATCGGCCTGGTTTCCTTGCTGTACAGCACGTTCAGCGACGGCGTCGCGTTCCATGTCGCCCCGGCCGGCCTGGACATCCTGCGCGGCGACACGTTCGCCGACTACTGCGTGGGCGACCTGTGCGGGCCGCCCGTTCCCCTGGTGGCGCCGATCGGGCTGGTGGCGGCGATCGCCGTCGGCGTCTTCTTCCGGAATTCCCGGCTGGGCCGGGAGATCCTGATGACCGGCGCCAACATCCAGGCGGCCAGGCTGTCCGGCATCCCCACCAACCGGCGGATCATCCAGGCCCACATGCTCTCCGGCCTGCTGGCCGCGCTGGCCGGATTCCTGTTGGCCGTCAACAACGGCGCGTTCTCGGCCGATATCGGCGGCTCGTTCCTGCTGCCCTCGTTCCTCGGGCCGGTGCTGGGCGGCACCCTGCTGGCCGGCGGCGCGGTGAGCGTGCTCGGCGCCGTCTTCGGCGCGGCGCTGACCGAGGTGATCCAGACCGGGTTGAACCTGCTCCAGTTCGAGGTGGAGAAGTTCAAGATATACATCGGGATCGTGCTGCTGGTGGCGCTGTCGCTGGACCGCCTGCGGCACGTGCTGGCCGAGCGGCGGAGCACGGTCGCGCCCGCGGCGGCCGGCCGACCCGAGCCGGCCGAGCAGCGGGAAGGTGCGGCATGACTGTCCTTCGTCCGAAAATCTCCTTCCGTTCCACCGAGTTCACCCTCGCCGTGCTGGCCGTCGCCGCCTTCGCCGTGCTGGCGCTGACCACCCACGGCAGCGTCCTGCACGCCGACACCCTGACCGCGATCTTCCAGTTCCTGGCCGTGCCCATGGTGATCGGCCTGGCCCAGATGGTGGTGCTGGGCGTGGGCCAGATGAACCTCAGCGTCGGCGTGCTGACCGGGTTCTGCGCGATGGTCACGGCCTGGCTAATGGTGGAGGTGGGCCTGCCGGCGTGGCTGGCGCTGGTGGCGGGCATCGCGACCGGCGCGGGAATCGGCCTGGTGAACGGGTTGCTCGTGGTGCTGACCAGGATCAACGGCTTCATCGTCACGCTGGCGACCATGACCGTCATCGACGGTCTGCGCTACGGCGTGCACGGAACCGCCACGTACCAAGGGTATTCGCCGGGTTTGGTGCGGTTGGGGCAGGCCTCGGTGCTGGGCGTGCCGACGGTGTTCCTGTTCGCGGTGCTGGTGGCGATCGCGGTGGCGGTGTTCTTCCGGCGTATGACCGTCGGCCGCCAGTTGCTGGCCAGCGGCGGAAACCCCTTGGCGGCACGGCTTTCCGGAGTGTCGAACGACCGGTCGCTGGTGCTGGCCCACCTGCTGTCGGGACTGCTGGCCGGGGTTGCCGGCGTGATCGTGGTGGCGCTGAGCGGATCGGTGAACGCGACCATCGGCGACGACCTGCTGCTGCCGAGCTTCGCGGCCCCGATCATCGGCGGCGTGGCGCTGGCCGGCGGCGTGGTGAGCGTGGTCGGCACCTGCCTGGCCGCGCTGATCGTGCGGCTGGTGGACGTGGCCCAGGCCCAGTACTCGATCAACCCGGACTGGGTGGACCTGATCGTCGGCGCGGTGGTGCTGGGCGCCGTGCTGATCACGCAACTCCGTGGGAGGGCGGCGAAATGACCGTGACCGCGGAGAAACTGGTCAAGGTGTTCCCGGGCGTGCGCGCCCTGGACGAGGCGACGCTGCGGCTGGCGCCCGGCACCGTGCACGCGCTGCTCGGCGAGAACGGGGCCGGCAAGAGCACCCTGATCAAGATCATGACCGGCGTGCTGCGACCGGACGGCGGCCGGATCGTGCTGGCCGACGGGTCGCAGGCGCACTTCGGCGGCCCGCACGACGCCCAGCGGGCCGGAATCGGTGTGGTGCACCAGGAACGCAACCTGATCCCGGCGTTCTCGGTGGCCGAGAACATCGCCTTGTCGGCCACGCCGCGGCGATTCGGCTTCGTCGACCGGAAAGCCGTGCGCGCGCTGGCCGAACGCTGCCTGGCGCAACTCGACGTGCGGCTCGATGTCGACCGGCCGGTGTCCTCGCTGTCGGTGGCGCAGATGCAGTTGGTGGAGATCACCAAGGCGCTGGCGGTGGATTCCCAGGTGCTGCTGCTCGACGAGCCGACGGCCTCGCTCACCTCGGACGAGGCCGAGCGGCTGTTCGCGGTGATGCGGGCGCTGCGGGACCGGGGCCACGCCATCGTGCTGGTCAGCCACAAACTCGACGAGGTCTTCGCCATCGCCGACACGGTGACCGTGCTCCGCGACGGCCGCAGCGTGGCCGAAGCCCAGCCGCTGGCCGACTTCCGGACCGAGGAGATCGTCGACCTCATGGTCGGCCGCGCGCACGCCGTGCTGGAGCTGGACCGCAAGCCGGTCGACCGGAACGCCGCCCCGGCGCTGGAACTCGACCACATCAGCACCGCCGAGGGCCATCACGACGTGTCGCTGACCGTGCGGCCGGGCGAGATCGTCGGCCTGTACGGGCTGGTCGGCGCCGGCCGCAGCGAGCTGGCCCGGGCCGTGCTGGGCCTGGACAAGATCACCGGCGGCTCGATCCGCGTCCACGGCGAACCGGCCCGGATCCGCGACGTCGGCGAGGCGCTGCGCCGCTACCGCATGGGCTACGTCACCGAGAACCGCAAGGAGGAGGGCGTCTTCCTGGAACAGCCGGTCAGCCGCAACATCGCCGTGACGGTGTGGCGGCGGCTGGCCCGCCTCGGCCTGGTCCGCGCCGGCGACGAGAACGCGCTGGTCGCGACCTACCAGGAGCGGCTGGGCATGCGGCTGTCCGGGCCCGGGCAGCTGGCCGGGCAGCTCTCCGGCGGCAACCAGCAGAAGGTCAGCCTGGCCAAGTGGCTGGCCGCCGACTGCGACATCCTCGTCATCGACGAGCCGACCGTGGGCATCGACGTGCGCACCAAGGCCGCCTTCCACGAGCTGATCGTCGGGCTGGCCGGCGACGGCCTGGCCATCCTGCTGATCTCCTCCGACCTGCCGGAGATGGTCACGCTGGCCGACCGCGTGCTGGTGATGCGCGAGCACCGGCTGGTCGGCGAGATCGACAACGACCACAGCTATGAGCGCACGTCACAGGCGGTGGGCCGGTTGTTGCACACGACTGGACGCTGAAGTTAAGTAAGGCTAACCTCACCCCGAGCGAACGTTGGTCGCATGATCAGGGGGTGGGTCGTTGAGCGACACTCTCACCCGCACCGAGGCGGCGCGGGTGTCAGTGGCGCGCGGCAGCAGGCTGCGGCGCTGGTCACGCCGGCGGCCGGTGCGACGCGCCCTGGTGCTCACGCACCGCTGGACGTCGTTGGTGCTCGGGCTGTTCCTCGTCATCGAGACGACCACCGGCACGATCCTGTTGTACCGGGCCGAATACTTCCGGGCCACGCACGCGCAGCTGTACCAGCACACCGACAGCGCCACCCCGATCGGCCTGAGCCAGGCCCGGGACATCGTGCGGCAGGCGCACCCGGACTTCGCGGCCGCCTGGGTCAGCAACGACGCCGGCGTCATCGCCGTCGGCGACCCCGCATTCAGCCACGTCTACGCGGTCGATCCCGGCACCGGGCACATCAACGGCTACGCCGGCATCGACGACGGCTTCATGGGCCTGATGGCCAACATCCACGACTGCGCGCTGACCTGCCCGACCGAGACCGGTTACGTGGCCTGGCTGGCCACCCCGGTCTTCGGCCAACCGCTGGGCGGCATCGTGCTGATTGTGTTGGGGCTGCTGATGGTTCTGCTGGCGATCACCGGCCTCATCACGTGGTGGCCCGGCATCCGGCGGATGTCGCACGGCTTGCGCGTACGCCTCAGGCGGGGTCGGTTCGCCCGGGACTACGACCTGCACAACGTGATCGGCCTGGTGGCGGTGCCGTTTGTGCTGATGTGGGGCGTCACCGGGGCCGCGTTCGAGTTGCCGGCCGTGGCGAACGCGTGGCTGGCCATCACCGGCGGCACGTCCGTCGATCCCGACCGGTTCACGTTCACGCCCAACCAGTCCCCCACCGGCGATGTCGGGCTCGACCAGGCCGTTTCCGTTGCGCTGCAACACCATCCCGGCGACATCCGCTACGTGAGCCTGCCCACCGACGACGCCGCCTACTACGGCGTGTCCATTTCCGGCTCGTACGCGCCGTACAACGCCCGAGCCTTCTTCGGCGGCGACGTCTTCGTCTACGTCGACGCGCACGACGCCGGCCATGTGTCCGTTGTGGACGGTAGTGAGGCCAGGCCGCTGGCCAACACGTTCTACGAGAAGGTGTTCGAGCCGGCGCACTTCGGCTGGCTGGTCAACGGCTGGTGGCGGATCATCTGGGTGGTGCTGGGCCTGACCCCGCTGGCGCTGATGATCACCGGCCTGTCGACCTGGCTGTACCGCGCCGGGACCAGGCGTCGCCGCCGGGCCAGGGCGTGATCGAGCCGCTGGCCTTCGCCACCACCGCCGTGTGCGCGCTGCTGGCGTTGGCCTGCCTGGTGTTCGCCGCCCGCTACGACTTCGCCCGAGTGCTGCCTTTTCTGGCCGGCATCGAGGTCGCCATGGTCGTGCAGACGATCGCCATCGTGATCGCCCGTCTCGGCGGCCACCAGCCGCGGGAATCCGGCGAGAACTGGGCGTACGTGGCGACTTCGCTGGTAGTCCTGCCGCTGGTCGCCCCGCTGGCGCGGCGATCCCGCTGGTGGGCGGCGGTGATTCTGGCCGCGGCGCTGGCGGTCGAGGCGATCGTCGTGATCAGACTGCAGACGACATGGCGGGCGTGACGACTTTCCGTCGCGGTCGGGTCAGGAAGCGTCGGCACGGCGTCTCCACGTACTCGTAGAGCACCCAGGCCAATCCCAGCGACGCCGCGAAGATCCCGGCCACCACCAGCATTTCGGCGGTGCTGCCCCGTTGCACCAGCCCCGGGAAGACGCGGCGCGCCACCCTGATCACCATCAGATGGACCATGTAGAAGGAGAACGAGAGCTCCCCGAGCCGGACCATCGTGCGGGACCTCCAGAACGACGCGTCCCCGCGCAGGTCGGCCACGGCCGCGGCCGGGATGAGCACGCCGATGCCGACCAGCGTGGCCACCGAATAGCCGTACTGGCCGGGCCACACCGGCACCAGGAAGTAGCTGATCAGCATCACCGCCACCGCGATGTCCAGCCGGGGGCCGCGCCAGCGGTCGAGGGCCACCAGGCGGGCCAGGGCGATGCCGAGCATGAACTCGCCGAGCCGAGCCGCGGGCAGGGTCTGCAACACCGGCCACGACGGCTCCGCCATCGCCGGCAGCACCACCAGCACCACGCTGGCCAGCGCGAACACCGTCGTGCCACGGGCCTTCAGCCGCCGGATCAGCAGGCCCCACAACGGGAACGTGACGTAGAAGAACGCCTCGCAGGCCAGCGTCCAGCTGACCGTGTTGAGTGACTGGTTCTGGCCGGGGATCCAGGAGTGCACCAGGAAGACGTTGGCCAGGAAACTGCCGATGCCCGGCACGCCGTAGAAGTTGTCCGGGCGGACCAACTGCCCGAGTGTCACGCCGAGCACGAGCGCGAGCAGGGCCGTGACCAGGTGGACCGGGTAGATCCGGGCGAACCGGCGTCGCCAGAACCGCAGCGGGCTGTCCCCGGGCCGGGCCGACCACATCAGCACGAAGCCGGACAGCACGAAGAAGAACGAGACTCCTACGTCACCCGCGCTGAACAGCAGCGACGCGATCTTCGAGCCGGCGGCGACCGGCGAGAGCATCGAGGTGACCACGATGTGCAGGCAGAACACCAGAAACGCGGCGGCCCAGCGCATTCCGGTCAGGGACGGAAGATCGGCTCGGGTAGCGGTCACGGGCGTGCGTAGGCCTCTCTAACGGGTGACGGGGTCCCGCCAACATACGTCACGTCTCCGATGACTCATCACGGACCGTGCGCGATGGTTGAACTCCCGGTGTCCCCTCGTTGAACGGATCGCGACATGACCCACAGCTCGGCTACCGCCCGTAGCCCATATGAGAGCCATGACCAGTGGAACCTCATGGCCCGCGGGGAGACGCCGACCCAGCGGCTCGACCGCAACTACGCCGAGCTGCTCCAGGAGATCCGGGTCGCCCAGACCGGCGTGCAGCTGCTGCTGGCGTTCCTGCTGTCGCTGGCCTTCACTCCCCGCTTCGCCTCCCTCGGCGAGTTCGACCGCTCCGCCTTCGTCGCCAGCCTCGTCCTCGGCGCCGCCGCCACCGCCCTGCTCATCGCCCCCGCCCCCGTGCACCGCCTGGTGTTCCAGCACCGCCTCAAGCGCCAGCTCGTCCACCTGACCAGCGGCCTCGCCCTGTCCGGCCTGGTCCTGCTGATGCTGTCCCTCTCATCGGCCCTCATGCTGATCCTCGACGTCGTGCTGGGCCAGGAATGGGCCGGCATGCTCACCGCCGGCATCGTCAGCTGGTTCTCCCTGTGGTGGTACATCGTTCCGCTGTGGCTGCGCTGGTGCCGGGGCCAGTCCCCTCGGGTTCGCAAGCGCCCCGTCCACGCCGGCCGGCCCCATCCCGACGGCACCCGCCCCGAGATCAGCCCCGGCCCTCGCCCCCGTGACGCCGGTCCCGTCCCCCGCCCGCGCAGCCACGATGACCGCCGGCCCGGCAACCGCTCCGCTTGAAATCCCCCACCCACCTCGGGGGGCGTCCCAGGTCCAGTATATCGGCCGAGGGGCCGGCGGAAGCCCGCGAAGCGGACCCTGTGGATTGCCACGGAGTTGTCCACAGGTCGCATCGGGGCACTTGACAATCTGAATTCCGTTGCCCGAAAACCCCGACCCGCGCGGCGGCCTCGGCCTCCGGCGCGATGTTCGGGCAGCGGAGCCGGGGGGGGGGGGGGGGGGCCCCCCCCCCCGCCCCCCCCCCCGGGGGGGGCGGGGGGGCGGGGGGGGGGGGGGGGGGGGGGGCCGGGGGCCCCCCCCCCCCCCCCCCCCCCCCCCGCGGCCCTGTGTCCGGCCCTCAGCCCGAGGCGGCCTGGCGCAGGCCGGCCTCGCGGGCGATGTCGGTGCGGGTGCGGACCTGGAGCTTGGCCAGGATGTGCGAGACGTGCGTGGTCACGGTGCGCCGGGACACGAACAGCCGCTCGGCGATCTGCGGATTGGACAGCCCGGCCACCACCAGCTGCGCCACCGTCGCCTCGGCCGGCGTGAGGCTGTCCCATCCGGTCTTGGCCCGCCGGTGCTTGACCTTCGGCCCCCGCCGCAGCCCCAGCCCCCGCAACGCCGCCTGCGCCCGCGCCAGCTGCCACTCGGCCCCCAGCTCGGCGTACAGATCCAACGCCCGCGAGGCCGCCGCCCGCGCCGAGCTCGACTGTCCGTTGTGGACAAACGCGACGGCGGCCGCCTCCAGGGCCTTGGCCCTGGGCAGCGGCAAGCCGCACTCGCGGTAGGCAGTGGCCGCCCGCAGCAACTCCTCGCCGTCGCCGTCGACCAGTCCACGGCAGTACGCGGCGGCGGCGATCCGGTGCCGGACCTCGGAATCCGAGGCCAGCTCGACGACCCGCTCGGTGGTCTCCCGCGCGGTGTGGAGATCACCGGCAGCCACCGCGAGCCGCACGATCTCCGGCAACACGTCATCGAAGTCGGCGGAGGTGCGCAGCGCCGCCAGCGCCTCGTCCAGCCGACCGGCCTGTTCCAACTCCAGGCTGGTGACCAGCGCGAGATGCAGCACGGACCGGCCGCCGATCTTCGCCGACCGCGCGATGTCCAGATGCCGCCCAGCGGCAACGTGATCGCCACGGTGCAGGTGGATCAGCGCGGCGATGCTGTGATCGCACGCGGCCACGGTCGCGTCCTTGAGCTCGTCGGCGACGAGGTCGACGTCCACCAGCACGTCGTCCCAGCGTCCGCAGTCGTACGTGACCTGCACGAGGGCGCTCTGCGCCTGCGCCATCCGGACGGTGTTGCCGACCCGCTCGGCCAGTTGCCGCACCTCCAGCGCGGCAGCCACGGCTTCATCGGTGCGGTCGACGCAGCACAGCGCCACCGCCCGGTTGACCCGCATCAGCAGGCTCAGTTCCGCGGTCGCGCCGTCCCGGCCGATCACCCGCACCGCGTGGTCGAGCAGATCCAACGCGTCGGTCATGTGGCCACGTTGAATGAGCACGATGCTGCGCACGTGCAGCGACCAGCCGACCACCCACTCATCGGTGGGCGCGGCGTCGACGGCGTCGAGTGCGGCTTTCTCAGCGGCGTCGGGATCGCCGTGGTTGAAGTGCGCTCGTGCGGTCAGCGCCAGCAACCTGGCACGCATACGGCCGGTGGTCTCGGGGTCGGACAGCGCGCGGTCGAGTTCGACCAGCGACTGCGCGTTCCGGCCGCCGATGTTGCGACACTGCCACAGCACATGGTGCAGCCACACGATCTGGACCGGGTCGGTGGACAGCGCGAGCGCGCGAATGCCGACCTGCTCGGCCTCGTCGAAATCGCCGGTGCGATACAACGCGTCGGCGAACCGGCTGGCCAGCGACAGCCGCCGAGCATCCCAACGCGGTACGGCGAGCACCCGGCGGAGCAGGTCCACGGCCGCGGACGGCGACTGGCCGATCAGCGCGCCCGCGTTGTCACACAACCAGTCCACGGTCCACTCGTCGGCGTCGGAGGCGACCAGCAGCTGCTTGGCCACGCGCTCGACCGGCGAACCGGCATCGGACAGCAGCCGGGCCGCCTCCAGGTGCCAGGCCGCTCGGACCGGTTGCGACATCCGTTCGTACAAGGCGGATCGCACGAGAGCGTGCCGGAACGACAGACCGTCGCCGGATTCGACCAACACCCCGGCCGCCGACGCCTGGTCGAGCGCGGGCAACAGGTCGACGATCGAGCGGCCGAGCACCACGCCCAGGTCGGCGACGGAGAACACGACCCCGAGCAGGGTCGCGGCCCGCAGCACGTGCCTGGTCTGCTCGGACAGGAAGTCCAGGCGATGGTCGATCGCCGCGGCCAGCGAACCCGGGCGGGCCGCGCCTTCGGCCACCGCGGTGACAAGTTCCGTTGTGTACAAAGGGTTTCCGGCCGCGCCTTCGGCGTGCCGGAGCAGCTCGGCCGAGGGCGGCGAGCCGACCAGGCGAGCGACGAGCTCACCGATCGCCTCCGCCGGCAGGGGCTCGAGGCTGATCTGGCCGTCAACGCCGAGCTGCCGCCACAACAGCGACAGGTCGTCCCGGACCGGCACCGGCCGCAGCGTGCCGATCAACAGCAACGGCAACTGGTCCACCAGCTTCACCAGCCGACTGAACACCGCGACGGTGACCTTGTCCGCCCACTGGAGATCGTCGATCGCGAGCACCACCGGCCCGTCGGCGCACAGCTCCTCGACCATGCCCAGCACGCGTTCCGCCGCGACGGCGGACGGGTCGACGACGGTCGGGACCTCGCCGCGCAACAGGCGCAACACCGACTGTCCCTCTTCGGAACGCTCCGCGCTCAGGGCCTCCAGCAGAGGCAACAGCGGCAACAGTTGACCGAGTTCGTCGCCTGCGCCCCAACGCACGCGGCAGCCCTTTTCCGCGGCGGCGTCGCACACGGCGTGAAGCAACGTGGTCTTGCCGATGCCGGGTTCGCCGTCGACGAGCGCCACGCCACCCCGACCACCGGCGAGTTCACGGACTCGGACGGTCAGCCGGGCCAGCTCGCGACTCCGCCCGATCAGCATGCACGGCAGAATACAACAAAAACAAGAGTTGAACAAGACATTTCATTTACCCGAACCATACGAGGTAAACGGGGAGCGACATAATTTCTCCCCACTGTTCATTCACCGCTGGTTCGAGCGTCACACTCCGACTGCCACCCTAGGCGTTGAATCGCGCACCACCTGTGTACTGATGCGTAATCATCACGGAGGAACAATGCGCTTCACCATGGCCGTCGTGGCGCTCGCGCTCGCCATCGCCGCAGGTACCGGCATTGTCGCCGTCGCAGCGGCGCCGACCCAGACCACCGGTTCCGTGGCGCCCGCCGCTGGCATGCCGTACGAATAACCGTCAATCAACCCCCCGTTCTTTCTGAGTTGTTCGTCCCAGCAACGAGGCTGGGCGCACGGCCGCGCCGCCGAATCGGGAACGTGCCGAGTCGGCGGCCTGGTCGGCTTCCCGCCAGCCGCGCTCCGGGGCGTCCATGAACAGCTGCTCGCCGATCTCGGACGCCTGCGCCAATTGCTCAACACGTACACCGATCAGCCGAACGGCGCCATACGGAACGTTCTCGGTCAGCAGTTTCGCGGCGGCTTGATAGACCTCTCGGGTGACATCGGTGGCCACCGGCAGGGTCCTCGATCGGGTGATGGTGGTGAAATCCTCGAACCGCACCTTGATCGACACGGTTCGGCCCCGCAGGCCCCGCGCCCGCAGCGAGGCGGCGGTGCGCTCGGACAGCCGCAGCAGCTCCCGCTTCAGCAGCTCCCGGTCGTGGTGGTCGACCTCGAACGTCTCCTCGGCGCCGATGGACTTCTCCGCCGACTCCGGCACGACCGGTCGCGAGTCGAGCCCCTTGGCCAACGCGTACAGGTGATCGGCGGCGGCGTTGCCGACCACGCGCCGAAGCCGAGCCGGCGGGGCCGCCGCCACGTCGCCGACGGTACGCATGTCGATGCGCTCCAACGCTTCCGCGGTGCGGCCGCCGACGCCCCACAGCGCCGACACCGGCAGCGGATGCAGGAACTCCAGCGAAAGTTCCTTGGGCACCACCACCATGCCGTCAGGTTTGGCCAGACCCGAGGCCAGCTTGGCGATGAACTTGGTGGACGCCACGCCGACCGAGCAGTTCACCCCGGTGCGCTCCAGCACGTCCGCACGCAGCTGGGCGCCGATTCGGGACGGCGTGGTGCGCAGCCGCCGCAGCGCGCCGGACACATCCAGGAACGCCTCGTCCAGGCTGAGCGGCTCGACCAGCGGCGTGAGCTCCCGGAACAGGTTCATCACGGCCCGGGACGCCTCGGTGTAGAGGGCGAAGGTGGGCGGGATGAACACGGCGTGCGGGCACAGCCGGCGGGCCCGGGTGGTCGGCATCGCCGAGCGCACCCCGAAGCCGCGGGCGATGTAGTTGGCCGAGGACACCACGCCCCGGTTGCCGGTGCCGCCCACGATCACCGGCTTGTCCTTCAGCTCCGGCCGCTCCCGGATCTCCACCGACGCGTAGAAGGCGTCCATGTCGACGTGCAGGATCGGGCAGCCGGTGTCGTCGGGCCACACGGTGTCCGACACCCGGAACCGCTCCACCAGGCCACGGGGCAGGTTGCCGCTGCGCCCCATGCGTCCCCCTCGATCACACGTTCGACTTGGTCAGGCCGAGTCTAGCGCCGGGGACTGACAAAACCGCAGCTCGTAACTGTGAGTGCGGCCAGTCGTTTGGCGGAGTGTCACCCGTGAGGGCGGCACGAGACGATCCAGTCCCGGAATGTGACGCGAGTCACCTAGGAGGCGGAATGTCACCCTGCGGCAGATCCCGATTCCTCGCAGTTCTCGCGCTGGCCGCCGCCGCGCTCGTACCCCTGTCCTTCGCGGCGCCTGTCGCCCAGGCCGCCCCGCTGCTGTCGACCCCATTGCTGTCAGGGGGCCTGGTCGACCTGGGCTGCGCCACCAGCCAGGCCCACTTCCACTGCCTGGGCAAGGCGATCAAGTCCCCCAACGGCCCCGGCCCGATGACCGTCACCAACCCGGTGGGCCTCGCGCCCGCCGACATCCAGGCCGCGTACGGGCTGACCGGCAAGACGTCCGGCGGCCGCACCGTGGCCATCGTGGACGCCATGGACGCGCCGACGGCCGAGGCCGACCTGGCCGTGTTCCGCAGCAAGCGCGGCCTCGCGCCGTGCACCACAGCCAACGGCTGCTTCAAGAAGGTCAACCAGAACGGGGCGACCAGCCCGCTGCCGGCCGGCGACTACGGCTGGGCCGAGGAGATCAGCCTCGACCTCGACACCGTCTCCGCCGCGTGCCCCGACTGCCACATCCTGTTGGTGGAAGCCAATTCCCCGGACACCGACCCGCTGATGACCGCCGTGGACACCGCGGCCGCGACGCCGGGCGTGGTGGCGATCTCCAACAGCTACGGCGGCGCCGAGGACGGCACCATCACCGCGGCCGACGCGCACCTCAACCACCCGGGCATCGCCGTCACCGCGGCCTCCGGCGACTCCGGCTACGGCGTCAGCTGGCCGGCATCCTCGCCGTACGTCACCGCCGTCGGCGGCACCACGCTCACCAAGGCCGCCGGCACGCCGCGCGGCTGGACCGAGAAGACGTGGTCGGGCGCCGGCAGCGGCTGCTCGGCGATCGAGCCCAAACCCACCTGGCAGCACGACACCGCGTGCGCCATGCGGACCGTCGCCGACGTCTCCGCCGACGCCGACCCGGCGTCCGGCCTGGGCATCTACGACACGTACAACAGCTGCGGCACGAGCTCGTTCTGCGACTTCCTGATCGCGCTGGGCCTGGCCCAGGGCGCGGACGGCTGGGTGCAGGTGGGCGGCACCAGCCTGTCCTCGCCGATCATCGCCAGCGTCTACGCGCTGGCCGGGAACTCGGTGACCTCGGGCTCGTACCCGTACGCGCACACGTCCGGGCTGAACGACGTGACCACCGGCTCCAACGGCAGCTGCGGCGGCACCTACCTGTGCACCGCCGGGCCCGGCTACGACGGGCCGACCGGGCTGGGCACCCCGAACGGGGTCACCGGCTTCTGATTTCCCTTGGGCGGCGGGATGTTCAGCGCATCCCGCCGTCCACGGCCAGCGTCCGGCCCGTCACGTACGAGCCGTCGGCAGAGACCAGGAAGGCCACCGCGGCGGCGATCTCCTCGGGCCGGGCCATCCGGCCGAGCGGCATCATCGCCTTGATCTCCGCGGCCAGATCCAGGTTGTCGCGGCCGCGGAAGTACTCCGGCGCCGCGCTTTCAGCCATGTCCGTCGCGGTGCCGCCCGGCGCGATGGCGTTGATCGTGATACCGCGGGCGCCCAGCTCCGGCGCCAGGTTCAGCACCATCGACTCCACCGCCGCCTTGCTCGACGCGTACAGCGTGTGGTGCAGGAACGACCGGTGCGCGCTGACCGAGGAGGTCAGCACGATCCGCCCGCCCTCGGTCAGGTGACGGGCCGCGTGCTTGGCCGCGAACAGCTGGCCGCGCACGTTCGTGTGATAGATCCGGTCGAAGTCCTCGGGCGTGATCGTCTCCAGCGCGCCGAAGTGCTCGATGCCGGCGTTGCTGACGAGAATGTCCAGGCCCTTCAACCGTTCCACGGTTTCGTCGACCAGCCGTGCGATCTGCTCCGGGTCGGCGACGTCGGCCTGGATGGCCACCGCGTCGCCGCCGGCGTCGGCGATCTCCTTGACCAGAGCGTGGGCCTGGTCCGCGTTGGCGCGGTAGTTGATAGCCACCGCCGCGCCGTCGCCGGCCAGCCGGCGCACTACCGCCGCGCCGATGCCGCGCGAGCCGCCCGTGACCAGCGCGATCTTTCCCTTGAGGCTCATCGCCTTCTCCTTCTCTTTGACACCTCTATTGCACTGCGCTGGGATATTCGTGGGAAGCGACAAAAGCAGCTATCGGTTATCGCGATCGGAGATGACGAGTGGAGCTGCGGGAACTGGCCGTGTTCGTGGCCGTGGCCGAGGAGATGAGCTTCACCCGGGCGGCCGAGCGGCAACACGTCGTGCAGTCGGCCGTGTCGGCCACCCTGCGCAACCTGGAGCGTGAACTCGGCGTTGAGCTGGTTTCCCGGACCACCCATCAGGTTTCGCTGACCGACGCCGGGCGGCTGTTCCTGCCCGAGGCCCAGCGCACCCTCGCCGCGGCGCGGGAGGCTCGGCACGTGCTGGAGCAGGTACGTGACGGGCTTCGCGGCACCCTGCGCCTCGGCGTCATGCTCGCCGCCAGCCCCGGTTCTCCCACGCCAGCATCGCTGATCTCCGCCTTCACCGCCGCGCACCCCGGCATCGAGGTCAGCGTCCGGGTCGGCGTCAGCGGCGATCACGCCGAGGACCTCCGCCGCGGCCGTCTCGACCTGGCCTTCATCGCCCTGCCGCCCGAGGACGTCAGCGGCGTTCGCCTGCACCGCCTCGTCAGCACGCGGATGGGGCTCGTCGTGCGCCCCGACCACCCCTTGGCCGGCCGGGACCGGGTCGAGCTCACCGAACTCACCGCCGAGCCCTTCGTCGAGACCACCCCCGGCTGGGGCACCCGCATCGCCGCCGACCGCGCCTTCCTCCGCGCCGGCATCGGCCGGGTGATCCGCTACGAGCTCGGCGACGGCGTCGGCGTGCTCGACTTCGTCCGCCACGGCCTCGGCGTCGCCCTCAGCCCGCCCATGATCGTTCCCGCCGACCTCGTCTGCGTGCCCATCGGCCGACACGCCCCCCGCTTCGTCGTCTCCCTCGCCGCCGCCGACCGGGAACCCAGCACTCCCGTCCGGGAAATGCTCCGCATCGCCGCCAAGTTGTCCACAGGGGCCAAGTTGTCCACAGGGGCCGCTTCGCGGCCGGGTTCCGGGCGGTGTCCCGAATAGACTGGCTGCGGGGGAAGCCCCCAGGGTTGGGTGGGCAATGGGGTTGGGATGGGTTTCGGCGATGTTCGAGGTGTGGTGGTGTGGTTGTGATTCGGGTGCCCGCGCCGCGCGGTTGCCGGAGGTGGGGTTTGCGGTGAGCGGTGGGGATGTTGTTCGGCTGGGGGTGGGGGGCGTTATCCAGGCTACTCCGGGTGGATTTTGCGCGGAGACCTCTGGGCGATGGCGTATCAAGGCGCTATCGGGCAGGCTCCGCCTGCCTCGATACGCAACAAGCTTATGCCATCGCCCCCCTCCGCGCAAAATCCACCCTCCGGAGCCTGAAGGTGTAGATCATTGTCGCGGTGGTGCTATGGGTGGGGTCGTCGCGATTATGCATGAAACGGGATTTCACCCGTTAGTGATTCGATTTGGATCTTCAATAGGGGTATCGTTGGGGTATGGAAGAAATCACCCGAGAGCTGGAATCCGCTGAGCCTTCGGGAGCGATGCTGGACCTGCTCCTCGGCGCGGATCTCTCCACCCTCACACCCGAGCAACAAGTCACCGCATTCGTCATGGCCCGCAAGATCACAGCGGTAGCCGACCACGCTCGGCTGTGCATTCTCCGGAATTTCGACGACCTAGCCGAGATGTCCATGGCCACCCACGAGTCCGAACAGTCCCTGTTCCGCCAACAGGAGCGCGCCCAGGTCCTGGACCGGCTGCCTCGGCTGTGTGAGCAGCTACGACGCGGGGAGATCGACCTACGCCGGCTGGAGACCGTCGACGAGCGGGTGGTCCACCTCGACCCCGCCACGATCCCCCAGATCGAAGACCAACTGGTCGAAGTCGCCGCCGAGCTCACCCGCACCCAACTCGCGCGCCGCACCACCAAGCTGGTCGCCGAGGCCGACCCGCTGGGCTACGAGCAGCGCCGCCAGAAGGCCCGCGACAAGGAGCGGCGGATCGAGTTCTACCCGCTGCCCAACGGCATGGCCGAACTCCGCATCCGCATGTCCGCGATCGACGCCCGGCAGTGCTACGACATCGCCACCGCCGACGCCCGCGCCCTGTG
>NZ_JBIUAG010000018.1:94445-186888 GCF_044547355.1 Kutzneria sp. NPDC052558 | reverse complement strand
CCACCCCCCCCCCCCCCACCCCCCCCCCGGCGCTGCCCCCCCCCGGTAGGGTGGTGGGGGGGTTTCCCCCCCGGGGGTGTGGCGAAACCCCCCCTCCCACGCGCCTCGGTCGCGCCGGGGGCGCCTGCGCGTCAGCCTGGTCAGCCTGCCCTGGTGATGGGGGCTGAGGTTGGAGGGTCAGCTCTGGGGTGGGGCGGTGAAGCCGCTGGGCGGGGTGCCGGGCTGCTGGCCGGGTTGGGGGACGGCCTGGGTGGGCTGGCCCTGGCCCGGGGTGGACGGCGGCACGGGGGCGCTGAACTGGCCCGGGTGGGACATGAACTGGGTGGGCTGCGGCGCGGGGGCCTGCTGCTGGGGCGACTGCTGCTGGGGCGCGCCGAACTGGCCGGGCTGGGGCACGGCCTGGGTGGGCTGCTGGCCGAAGCCGGCGAAGGGGCCGCCGGGCTGCTGGCCGGGCTGGGGCTGGGGGAAGCCGCCGGTCTGGGGGCTCCACTGGCCGGGCTGCGGCGGCGGGGCCTGGTACGGCTTGGGCGCGGGCGGCGAGACGAGGCCGGACTCGACCAGGTAGCCGCCGACGGCGGCGACGGCGGTGAGCACGCCGAACACCAGCAGCACGTACGCGCCCCACGCGGTGGTGCCGGCGGTGAACACGGTGAACAGCAGCGGCAGCGTGACGGCGACGGCGACGAGGCCGGGCAGCACGCCCGGCTTGGCCGGCTTGGGCAGCAGCACCTGGGCCGACAGGCCGCCGGCCAGCAGGTAGAGGGCCGGGATCCAGCCGTAGCCGATGGCGTAGGCGGACGCCTCGGGC
The DNA here is from genome assembly GCF_044547355.1 of Kutzneria sp. NPDC052558. Lineage (NCBI taxonomy): Bacteria > Bacillati > Actinomycetota > Actinomycetes > Pseudonocardiales > Pseudonocardiaceae > Kutzneria > Kutzneria sp. NPDC052558. The sequence continues at coordinate 186,080 of NZ_JBIUAG010000018.1, read as the reverse complement.
GCGAACGAGAAGAAGCCGGCCACGAGGACGAGCACGGACAGTCCCGCGGCGGCCATGTGCAGCAGCTTGTCGAGTTCCTGGGTCGCCGCCGCCGGCTTGGCCGGGGTGGGTGCCGGACCACCGGGTGGGAAGGTCATGGGTGTGCTCTCCCTAGGTCTGGACGGCGCGTTGGGAAAACGCTATCGGATTCACCCCGTAGGACGTATGCCGACCACGGGGGGTTCTCCCGGATCGCCTGAGAAACAGCTGTGGGGCGGGCCGCACGCGACCCGCCCCACAAACGTGAAAGACGCTCAGAGCGCGGCGATGATCTCGCGCATGAGCTGGGCGGTCTCGGACGGCGTCTTGCCGACCTTGACGCCGGCGGCCTCGAGGGCCTCCTTCTTCGCGGCGGCGGTGCCGGCCGAGCCGGACACGATCGCGCCGGCGTGGCCCATGGTCTTGCCCTCGGGCGCGGTGAAGCCGGCCACGTAGCCGACGACCGGCTTGGTGACGTGCTCGGAGATGTAGGCCGCGGCCCGCTCCTCGGCGTCGCCGCCGATCTCGCCGATCATCACGATCGCCGCGGTCTCGGGGTCGTTCTGGAACGCCTCGAGCGCGTCGATGTGGGTGGTGCCGATGACCGGGTCGCCGCCGATGCCGATCGCGCTGGAGAAGCCGAACTCCCGCAGCTCGTACATCATCTGGTACGTCAGCGTGCCCGACTTGGACACCAGGCCGATCTTGCCCGGGCCGGCGATGTCGGCCGGGATGATGCCGGCGTTGGACTTGCCGGGGCTGATGATGCCGGGGCAGTTCGGGCCGATGATCCGGGTCTTGTTGCCGGTGGCGACCGCGTGCGCCCAGAACACCGCGGTGTCGTGCACCGGGATGCCCTCGGTGATCACCACGGCCAGGCCGATCTGGGCGTCGATCGCCTCGATCACGGCGGCCTTGGTGAAGGCCGGCGGCACGAAGACCACGGTGACGTCGGCGCCGGTGGCCTCGATGGCCTCGGCCACGGTGCCGAACACCGGCACGACCTGGCCGTCGAAGTCGATCTTCTCGCCGGCCTTGCGCGGGTTCACGCCGCCGACGATGGTGGTGCCCGAGGCGAGCATGCGCCTGGTGTGCTTCATGCCCTCGGAGCCGGTCATGCCCTGGACGATGACCTTGCTGTCCGCGGTGAGGAAGATAGCCATGGTCAGACCCCCGCAGCCGCGAGCTCGGCGGCCTTGTCGGCCGCGTTGTCCATCGTGTCCACCACGGTCACCAGCGGGTGGTTCGCCTCGGCGAGGATGGCGCGACCCTCGTCCACGTTGTTGCCGTCCAGCCGGACGACCAGCGGCTTGGTGGCCTCGTCGCCGAGGATCTCCAGCGCCTTGACGATGCCGTTGGCCACCGCGTCGCACGCGGTGATGCCGCCGAACACGTTCACGAACACCGAGCGCACGTCCGGGTCGCCCAGGATGATCTCCAGGCCGTTGGCCATGACCTCGGCCGACGCGCCGCCGCCGATGTCCAGGAAGTTGGCCGGCTTGACGCCCTTGTGCTTCTCGCCGGCGTAGGCGACGACGTCCAGCGTGGACATGACCAGACCGGCGCCGTTGCCGATGATGCCGACCTGGCCGTCCAGCTTCACGTAGTTGAGGTGCTTGGCCTTGGCCTTGGCCTCCAGCGGGTCCTCGGCCTCGTGGTCGACCAGCTCGGCGTGGGTGCCGTGGCGGAAGGCCGCGTTCTCGTCGAGGGTGACCTTGCCGTCGAGCGCGACGATCTTGCCATCGGGGTCGCGCACCAGCGGGTTGACCTCGACCAGGGTGGCGTCCTCGCCGACGAAGGTCGCCCACAGCTTGACCAGCACGTCGGCCACCTGGTCGGCGACCTCGGCCGGGAACTTGCCGGCGGCCACGATCTCGTCGGCCTTGGCCCGGTCCACGCCCTTGATGGCGTCCACCGGGATCTTGGCCAGCGCCTCGGGGCGCTCCACGGCCAGCTGCTCGATCTCCATGCCGCCCTCGGCGGAGGCCATCGCCAGGAAGGTGCGGTTGGCCCGGTCGAGCAGGAAGGAGACGTAGTACTCCTCGGCGATGTCCGAGGCGGGGGTCACCAGCACCTTGCGGGTGATGTGGCCCTTGATGTCCAGTCCGAGGATGGCCTCGGCCTTGGCCTGGGTGTCGTCGGGGGTCTCGGCCAGCTTGACGCCGCCGGCCTTGCCCCGGCCGCCGGTCTTGACCTGCGCCTTGACGACGACGGTCTGGCCGAGCTGCTCGGCGATGGCGCGGGCTTCCGCGGGGGTGGCGGCCACGGAGCCCGGCAGCACCGGTACTCCGTGGGCGGCGAAGAGATCCTTCGCCTGGTACTCGTACAGGTCCACTCGGGTCTCCTGCGACGTCGGTGTCGGACGTGGCCGCGCGCTAGGTCAATGGGGCGGTCAACACCCGAGAAAACCACTGGACAACGGCCTGGTGCGACCCTATCGGCCTGCGGAACTCCCCGTGCGGGCGGGAGCGGTGAGGTGCCTTACAGCGGCCGTGAGGTCAGTCACTGCGCCTGTGCCGCGCGTTCCGCGCGGGGCGAGCCCGCTCGTGACCGGTGCCTTCCTTGGCCGGATTTCGCCCGCCGCATCCGGCTCGGGTGGTGTGTGCGTCGGGTGGCGGCGACCGAAATCCGGCGACAGTCCAGACACCGGCGCGGACTCGCGAGTCTCCCGGTCAGACGGTCGAATCACGCTTGTCGGACATGGCCAGCACGCCGCCGACGATCAGCACCAGGGCCAGGCCGGCGGCCAGCCAGGTGCCGAGGGCGGGCTCGGCGCCGGCGACACGGCCGCCGGTGAACACGAACTCCAGCGCCCGCACGACGGCCAGTCCGGCCGCGCCGAACAGCAGCGCCGCCGCCCGGGACGGCCGGGAGCGCGCGGCCAGCGCGGCGGCGACGATCACCGCCAGCAGCGCGACCACCGAGCCGGTGGAGCCGATCCGGAACGTCCACAGGCCGATGGACTCGTAGCCCGGGCCGCTGACCGCCGGGAAGCCGAACGCGCCGAGGGCCAGCAGCGCGGCCAGGCCGGCGAGCCAGCCCAGGACCGGCCGCACGTCCAGCTCGGACAGGTCAACGTCCTCGCGCTCCAGCGCGCCGGCCAGGGTCGCGATGATCACCGCGGCCAGCGCCAGCAGCACGGCCAGCGCGCCGAACCAGACGCCCGCGCCGGGTGTCGCCTTGCTGGTGATGACGCCGGTCGCCGACAGCACGGTGTCGAAGCCGCTCGCGACCGTGAGCGCGATGCCGGCGCAGGCGACCACGAACGCGGGCCGCACGCGCGCGGCCAGGGACGGCACCAGCAGGCCGACCGCCAGCAGGCCGACCAGCACGCTGGCCGGCGCCAGCAGGCGGATCGCGTAGTTCTCGGGCACGGCCGCGTCGTCGGGCAGGGACAGCAGCGGCAGCGCCACCGCGACGAGCCCGGCCACGGCCGCGAGCAGGCCGACGATGCCGGCCCCCAGGTGCAGGTTGCCCCGCCCCGGCAAGTCGACCTCCTCGTCCAGATTCTGCTCCTGCCGTCCGACCGAGACGAACGCGAACGGCACCAGCAGCGCGACGCCGACCAGGGTGATCCACGGCCCGGCCGACAGGTGCAGCTCCGGGATGACGAGGGCGGCCACGGCCGGCGGCAGCTCGACCACCAGCGCGGCCAGCCCGACGCCGAGGATGCCGCCGCGGACCGTGTCGGCGTCGCCGGCGCTGGCCGCGACGGCCGCGCCGACCGGCATCACCAGGGCCACCAGCAGGCCGCCGATCATGGCCAGGGCCGGCGCGTCGAACACGCCGTCGGCCGGCAGCAGCGGGTTGCTGGAGGAGAACGGGGCCATCACCAGGCCGACCGCCATCAGCAGGCCGAGCCCGGCGGCGCCGACGACCAGGCCGCGGCGCGGCTCCTCGTCGGCGGCGCGGTCGCGGTCCATGGCCAGCCCGCCGGCCACGACCGTGACGACAAAACCCAGGATGAGCAGCCACAACCCGATGGACGGGCTCGGCGGCACGGTGCCGGACACGACCACCAGGTCGGGTCGGGAGACCCGGCCGGCGTCCACGGCCAGCTGCACCGCGTCGACGGCCCGGCCGACGGAGACACCGGCGAACACCACCAGCAGCGCTCCGGCGGCGGATGGACGGCGGTTGGCGATGAACACCCAGGCGGCGATCGGCGGCAGCAGCGCCAACACGGCCGCCAGCGGCCACGAGGTGTAGCCGGCGGGGGCGTCCACGACCCCGAGGATCAGGCCGACGACCTGCAGAACCGCACCGGCCGCGGCGACCGCGACCGCCGGTCGCAGGCTCGTGTCCAGCGGCTCCAGCTCCGGTTCCGGCTCGCTGCCACGCGCGGCCCGCCGATCGGCGAGACGTGGGTGTGGGGACCTCGGCCGCTCACTCACGGAGGCGACCGTACAACACCGCACGGACGGGCAGTGTGTAGCAAGGAGATGACTAATCGTGAACTGATACGTATCGCAAAAGTTGCACAGTTAATTTACCGTCACACCTATGGGTAACGGCGTGCTCGGTCGACTGGCCAGCATCCTACGGGGTGTTGCCGTCGAATCGGCATGGCTGGCCGCGCACGCCGCACTCTACCCCTGGGGTGCGGTGGCCGAACGCCTCCACCCGGACGGGCCCTACGTCCACTACCGGACCGACGCCATGTCCCCGCAGGCCCGCGGACTCCTGGTTTCGGCACTGGACGCGGCGGGCACCCCCATCCTGCTGCTGCACGGAATAGGCGACAACCGGTCCGTGTTCACGGTGTTGGGAGCCGCGCTGCGCCGACGGGGATTCGGGGTGGTGCACGCGGTCAACTACAGCGTGCTGACCGCCGTGACCGGGGACGTGCGGACGGCCGCGTCGATGTTCGGGGAGCAGGTCGAGCAGGTCTGCGAGCTGACCGGGTCGGACCGGGTGCACGTGGTGGGGCACTCGCTCGGGGGCCTGATCGCGCGCTACTACGTGCAGCGGCGCGGCGGCGACGAGCGGGTCGACACGCTGGTCATGCTGGGCACGCCGCACCGGGGCACGGTCGCGGCCTATCTGCTGCCGACCGGGCTGGCCAAGCAGCTCCGGCCGGGGTCGCCGCTGCTGGACGAGCTGGACGAGCCCGCGCCCGGCTGCCGGACCAAGTTCGTGTCGGTGTGGACACCCGCCGACCAGATCGTGCTGCCCCAGTCCAACGCCCGGCTCACGCACCCGGATCTGGACATCGAGGAGCACTGCCTGCGTGATGTCGGTCACTGGGCTCTGCCCGTGGACTCGCGCGCGTCGCGCCTGGTCGCGGACTGCCTCGTTCGCGTGCACGACCGTCGGTCCGAACGGGCTACCAGCGGGTACGACCCTCTCCGCACATTGCCGTACACGCACGGTGATAGCGCCTCGTCCGTGCTGTCCAGCTGAGACCCGTTCGAGCGAGGGCCCGGGCCAGGGCTTGCCCCTAGGGGATCGTCTTCGTTACCTTCTCGCGGTCCGTTGTCACGGTCCGATCACATACGCGACACGCGGCCGCCACCCCGAAGCGGCCGTCCGGGAACCCCCGCCCGGATCGCGGCGTGACCGGGCTCCCCGAGGCGGAAGGGCAGGCTTTGACGCAGTACCGCTCCCCCGGCGGCTCGAAAGGCTCCACCGCGCCAACCCCGAGGCGTGTCGAGCACAACGAGGCGCCCCGTGTGCCGACCCCGCGCACCCGAGGCTCCCACCGGCTTCCCGCACCCCCGGCCGCGCTGCGCGGCCGCGTCGCAGTCGCCGCCGTCGCGCTCGGCGCGTTCACGGCAGCCGCCTACGGCGGCACCCTGACCCCCTCGCACACCACCGACGGTGTCCGGCCGCTGGCCGACACCCGTGACGCCAACGCCGCGTTCGGCATCGGCGGCGACGCCGTCGGCGCGCCCGAGGTGCTGCCCATCGTGCGCGGTGGCGACGCCGCCACCGAGGCCCAGAAGCTCACCGCCAGCGAGAAGGTCACCTCGGAGCTGGCCGCCGCCGCGGCCGCCAAGTACGCCGAAGAGCACCGCCCGCTGTTCGTCAAGCCCGCCCAGGGCACCTTCACCTCCGGCTTCGGCGGCCGCTGGGGCGCGTTCCACTACGGCATCGACATCGCCAACGTGATGGACACCCCGATCGTCGCCGCCGCCGACGGCGTGGTCATCGACGCCGGCCCGGCCAGCGGCTTCGGCCTCTGGGTGCGGGTCCGGCTGGCCGACGGCACCATCAACGTGTACGGCCACATGGACACCTTCTCCGTCCACGTCGGCCAGCACGTGCGGGCCGGCGAGCAGATCGCCCGCATGGGCGACCGCGGCGAGTCCACCGGCGTGCACCTGCACTTCGAGGTCTGGGACCCGAGCGGCAAGAAGATCAACCCCGTCCCCTGGCTCAACGCCCGCGGCATCACGCTCTGACCACCAGGCCGACGGCCAACCCGACGATCACCGCGCTGGAGGCCAGGGCGGTGGCGAGGCGGCCGCGGGGGCCGGTCAGCAGGCGGCCCAGCAGCGCGCCGCCGCCGGCCAGCAGGAGTTGCCAGCTGGCCGAGGCGGCGAAGGCGGCCAGCACGAAGACCAGGCCGTTCCCGGTGGCCGGGCCGCCGAGCACGAGCGCCGTGAAGTAGATCAGCGTCGTCGGGTTGATCATCGTGATGCCCAGCAGGACCGCGTAGGCCCGGACCGGATCGGTCAGCTCCCGGTCCACGGTGGCCGGTCGGCGGTAGCTGCCGAGGGCCTTGATCGCGCCGCGGACGGCCAGCACGACCAGGACCGCGGCGGAGATCCAGCGCAGCGGGCCGGTGACCGGTTGGATCAGCGGAGCCAGCACGGAGCCGCCGAGCGTGGAGATCAGGGCGTACAGGCCGTCGGCGGTGGCGACGCCCATGGCGGCCGCGACGCCGATGCGCAGCGAGGTCCGGGCGGTCAGGGCGAGCAGGTAGGCGCCGACCGCGCCGACCGGGATGGCAATGCCGTAGCCGGCGACCAGCCCGGCCACCAACGCCGCGATCACCGGCGTGGCGGCGTCGCGCCTCCCCGGCGGCAGCGCTGCTGCTGGCCCCGCCCCGCGACAGCGGAGAGGGAGCACATCGACAGCGGGGCGAGAGTCGTCATGCGCCCATTGTGGGGATGCGGGCAAGCGGATTTGACCCTCACGCGACGTGAGGCCGCACAGTGGTGCCCATGAGCGAACACACAGTCAGCGCGGCGGCCGACCTCGCCGGGGTCTCGGTGCGGACCCTGCACCACTACGACCAGATCGGCCTGGTCCGGCCGAGCAGCCGCAGCCCGGCCGGCTACCGGCTCTACTCCGACGAGGACCTGCGGCTGCTGCAACGGGTGGTCTTCTACCGCGAGCTCGGCCTGGAGCTCGTGGAAATCGGGGACATAGTCGCGGATTCGGGCACCACCGACGCCGATCACCTGCAACGGCAACGAGAACTGCTCACCGAGCGGATCGCCCGCTTCACCGCGATGCTGGCCGTGATCGACGAGGAGCTGGCCGCCCGCCGGGCCGGCATCGGCCTCACTCCCCAGCAGCGGCGAGAAGTGTTCGGGGACAACAACTTCGTCGCCCACGCTGAGGACGCCCGCCAGACCTGGGGCGAAACCGAGCAGTTCGCACAACGCCAGGAGCGGACTGCCAGCTACACCCAGCAGGACTGGGAAACCCTCCGCGCGGAGCTGGCGGAGATCAACCAGGGGCTGGCCGACGCGATGCTCCGCGGCGTCCCGGCGACCGACCCCGTGGCGATGGATCTGGCCGAGCAACACCGAAAGCACACCGACCACTGGTTCCACGACTGCGACCACTCCACCCACCGCGGCCTGGCCGAGCACTACCGCGCCAACGACCGTCGAGGCAAGAACTACGACGACATGGTCCCCGGCTTGTCGCAGTACGTCCACGACGCCATCAACGCCAACGCCGACCGGTCCACAGTGGAGGGTTAGCTGGCCTCGGCCTTGGCGGCGGCAAGGCCTTGCAGGCCTTGGTCTACGGCGTGGGGGTGGCCGATGCGGCGGGCGATCGCCACGGCGTCGGCGAAGGAGCCGACGGACTCGTCGTGGCGGCCGAGGGCGAGCAGGGTGCCGCCGAGGTTCTGCAGGACGGAGTTCTGGGCGTAGAGATCGCCGAGCTGACGGAAGATGGTCAGTGCCGAGCGGCAGCAGTCGAGGGCGTGCTGGAGCTCGCCGAGCTGGAGGTAGGTCTCGCCCAGCCCCCGGAGCAGATCGCCTTCGTGCCAACGACTTCCGGCGATGCGGGCCAGACCGAGGGCCTTGCGGTAGTGGGCAAGGGCATCGCCGATCATGCCGATGCCGCGGTAGGCCTCGGCGAGGTTGGACAGGGTGCTCATCTCCCGGTGCGTGTCCTCGGCCCCGTACTCGACGGGCGGCATCCGCTTGAGGGTGGCCAGGACCTCGGCCTCACGGCCGAGATGCGCGCTGGAGGCGGCGATGCAGCTCTGGGCCAGGGCCTCGCCGATGGGATCCCGCAGGGCCCGAGCGGCAGTGACGGACACCCGGGAGTAGGTGATGAGCTGGTCGAAGTCCCGGCGCAGCCGGTGGTACTCCCACACGACCACGCCCAGCCGCCACGCGGCCAGGTGCTGGCCGGTCTCGCCGGCGAGCCGGTCGAGGGCCGCCAGGTTCTCGTTCTCGGCGTCGAACCATTGCAGCGCCTGGAGATAGCCGCCGAACGGCAGCGGGGCGCACTCCCGCGGCGGGTTGCCGATGGGCATGTCGTTGGCCTGCCCACGCAGCCCGTTGTCGGCGTTGCTGGCGGTGTAGAGGTACCAGTCGACCATGCGCTGCACGGCCAGCGACCGGTCCCGCTCGTCCTCGCCCGCCTCGACCTCCTCGGCGGCGTACACCCGAAGCAGGTCGTGCAGCCGGTAGCGGTCGCGGTCGACCTCGCCGAGCAGGTGCCGGTCGGTCAGGTCGGTGAGCAGCCGCCGGGTCATCGGCACCGGCAGCCCGGTCAGCGCGGCGGCGGCGGTGGTGCTGAACTCGGCCCCGGGATGCAGGCCCAGCAGCCGGAACGCCCGGGCGGAGTCGGGCTTCAAGGCGTGGTACGACCACGAGAACACGGCCCGCACGGCGGTCGACTCGTCGTCGTCGGGGGCGAGCACGTCCAGCCGGTCCCGCTCGTTGGACAGGTCGCCGGCCAGGTCGGACATCATCAGGTGCGGATGGGTGGCGGCCCGGTCGCCGGCGATGCGCAGCGCCAGCGGCAGGTGGCCGCACAGCCGGACCAGTTCGGTGACGGCCTGCGGCTCGGCCGCCACCCGGCGGTCGCCGAGCATGCCGGCCATCAGCCGCACCGAGTCCTCGGTGCTGAGCACGTCCAGGGTGATCCGGCGGGCCCCGTCCCGGGCCACCAGCCCGCTGAGCCGGTTGCGGCTGGTCACGATGACCGCGCAGGACGGCGAGCCGGGCAGCAGCGGCCGCACCTGGTCGGTGCTGGCGGCGTTGTCCAGCACGACGAGAATGCGCTTTCCGGCCACCATGCTGCGGTACATGCCGGCCTGGTCGTCGAGGTCGGCCGGCACCTGCCGGGCCGGCACGCCCAGCCCGCGCAGCAGCGAGCCCAGCGCGTCCACCGGCATCAGCGGCGGCAGCTTGGGGTCGAAGCCGCGCAGGTTGACGTAGAGCTGCCCGTCAGGGAAGCGGTCGGTGATGCGGTGCGCGTAGTGCACGGCCAGCGCGGTCTTGCCGATGCCGCCGGCGCCGTCGATGGCCGAGATCAGCACCGAGTTGGACGTCTCGTCCAGGAACCGGTCCAGCTCGGCGATCTCGGCCGCGCGGCCGGTGAAGCCGGGCACGTCGTGCGGCAGCTGGGCCGGCACCGGGCCGCCCGCGGTCTCGGCGGTGGGCCGGGCCGGCTGCGGCGCGGCCAGCTCCGGGTCGTTGCGCAGGATCTTGCCGTGCAGCCGGCGCAGCTCCGGGGAGGGCTCGATGGCCAGCTCCTCGGCCAGCACCCGGCGGGCCTCCTGGTAGGCCTCCAGCGCGTCGGCCTGCCGGCCGCAGCGGTAGAGGGTGATCATCAGCAGCCCGCGCAGCCGTTCCCACAGCGGGTGCTCGCGGACCAGCGCCGGCAGCTCGGCGGCCAGGTCGTGGTGCCGGCCCAGCTCCAGCATCAGGCTGGCCCGCTCCTCGATCACCAGCAGCCGCAGCTCGGCCAGGCGGGGCCGCTCCTGCTCCACGTACGGGCAGGACAGGCCGTCGAAGGGGGTGCCGCGGAACAGGGCCAGCGCGGCGTCCAGCTCGGCGGCGGCCTGCTCGCGCCGGCCGTCGCCGCGCAGCACGCGGGACCGCTCGCGATGGGCGTTGAGCCGGGTGACGTCCAGGTCCTCGGGCTCCATCCGGAGCAGGTAGCCGGGCCCGGCGTTGACCAGCATGGTCGACGGGGCCCGATGTGTCCGGTTCGGCTCCAGGGCGCGGCGCAGGCCGGCCACATAGGTGTGCACGCTGCCCTCGGCGCTGGCCGGGGCCGCCTCGCCCCACAGCGCGGTGATCAGCTCCGAGCGGGCGACCATCCGGTTGGGACTGAGCGCGAGCAGACCGAACAGCGCGCGCTGCATGGGCGCGCCGAGCTCCAACTCCCGGTCCCCGGTCCAGCCGCGCACCGGGCCCAGCAGGGCCACCCGGAGCACAGCGCCGCGGACACCGTTGTCGGACATCCAGCATCCTCCCCAGCCCGGCCGGATGGTTGGTCTGGCCGGGGTCGTACCCCCGCCGCCATTCTTCCTGGTCCACGCGCAAGAAGGAACAGACCCGACGCGTCAAGGTGTGATTTGGTCCACATTCGACGTCTGACAGGTCCACAGCAGCAGCCCGTTGCGGCGCACCGTGAGCTGGTAGGCGGCCAGCCGGGAGCCGACCGGGTAGGCCTCGACCTGTGGGGCGGGCTCGCCGGCGGCGGCCAGCGCCCGCTGGGCCCGGGCGGTCACCGCGACCACGTCCACCTGCTCGCCGGCCTGCACCAGGTAGACCCGCTTGGGGGCCGGCCACGGCGAGCCGTCCAGCGGCATCCGCCAGGCCCGCCAGATGCCGTGCACGCCGGGATAGCCGGCCACCGCGCCGACCGCGGCCTCATCCATCCGATCATCACCGGACCAGCCGCCGTCGACGAAGGTGAACGGCAGCGCCGGCGGCCAGCGGGCCGGCTCGACGCCACGGACTGCGACAGGATCATGACCGCCCGTCACCAGTGCGTCGACCAACGCGCGGTGGTGCTGCGCAGTCACCGGAACGTGTAGATGGACAACGGCGAAGGACACCGCCCGGGCCACGTCCAGATGCCGGCCCTCGGCCAGCCAGAACCGGGCGGCGGTGAGCAGCTCGTCGGACAGATGGCCGGCACAGGCGGCGAGAACCTCGGCGAGTTCGGGCAGTCGTGCCCGTTCGGCGGTGGTCCGGGAGACGGTGGCGGCGGCATCCTCGACGACCAACAGGGCTCCTCCTGCTCGCGCGGGGGAATGCCGGCAGCCTACTTGAGACGGTCCCCGCGCAACCAGGAACTTCCCGGCCCGGGAGGCGCGGAGTCTGCCCGATCGTGGCGATCGGCTGCACGTTTCTCCCTTGAAGGCCTAGCCCGTTCGAGTGGACTTCGGCAAAACCGCTGGTCAGGACTTTCTCTACGACATGGAGGCGTCGTGAAGATCCTCTGAAGAAGGTCGTTGCAGAGTGTGTTCCTGGGGGTACACAGCGAGGAGGACACCATGGACAGAGTGTGGGTAGCCGTCCACGCGGGCGATCCGATCACCCTGGCCGGGGCGATCAGCTGCCTTCGGGCGCGGGCCGAGCTCCAGGTGGTGCCGGAACGCAGACTGTCCGAGGCTCAGGTGTTCGTGGTGTGCGCGGACGCGGTCAACGCTGACGTGATGGGGTTGCTGCGGCGGACCGCCGAGGCGACGCCGGTGAAGATCGTGCTGGTCACCGACCGGTTCCACGACGCCGACCTGTTGGCGGCCGTGGAGTGCGGCGTGGTCGCGGTGCTGCCGAAGGCGGCGGCCAGCGGCGAGCGCCTGGTGCACGCGGTGCTGGCGGCGAAGCGGGGTATGGGGGACATGCCGCCCACGCTGCTGGGTTCGCTGCTCGCGCAGGTGGAGCGGCTGCACAAGGAGGTGCTGCGGCCCAACGGCCTCACCGCCTCCGGCCTGGCGCCGCGGGAGATCGACGTGCTGCGGCTGATGGCCGAGGGCTGGGACACCGCCCAGATCGCCACCAAGCTCTCCTACTCGGAGCGCACCGTGAAGAACGTCGTCTACGCGGTCATGAACCGGCTGGGTCTGCGCAACCGCCCGCACGCGGTGGCGTACGCCATGCGATCGGGTGTGATCTGAAGGGGTGAGAACCCGGGCGAAGCCCTGGAATCTTGACCGTGGCGGCCACTTCCTCATACGGTGGCCGCCACAAGTACATCTTCGCTGCTCATACCGTGCGGGAGAGACCTGTCGATGTCGGGCAGGCGCCGAAGGAGCAAATCCTCCCCGGAATCTCTCAGGCCCCCCTACCGCTCGGGACAGGCGACTCTGAAAAGCAGGCGTGCCCATCGCGCCTCGCCCAAGGGGAAAGCCGGCCTGGCCCGGTGAAACTCTCAGGCCCATGACAGAGGGGGAGGCTCACTCCACCACACGAGGGGTCTCCTGATGGGCACCGACATCCGCCGAACGCCGCTGCACGACGTGCACGAGCGGCTCGGCGCCAAGTTCACCGACTTCGCCGGCTGGCAGATGCCGCTGCGCTACACCGGGGACGTGGCCGAGCACAACGCCGTGCGCACCGGCGCCGGCCTGTTCGACCTGACCCACATGGGCGAGATCCTGCTGTCCGGCCCGCAGGCCGGCCAGGCCCTGGACTACGCGCTGGTCGGGCACGCCTCGGCCATCGGCGTCGGCCGCGCCCGCTACACCATGATCTGCGCCGACGACGGCGGCATCCTCGACGACCTGATCGTCTACCGCACCGGCGAGCAGGACTACATGGTGGTCGCCAACGCCAGCAACGCCGCCCTGGTGGCCGGCGAGCTGATCGACCGGGCCGAGGACTTCGACACCGAGGTGCGCGACGCCTCCACCGAGTACGCGCTGATCGCCCTTCAGGGCCCGCGTGCGGTGGCGCTGCTGGCCCCGCTGACGCCCACCGACCTGGGCACCGTGAAGTACTACGCCTCCTACCCGACCACTGTCGCCGGCCGGCCCGCGCTGCTGGCCCGCACCGGCTACACCGGCGAGGACGGCTTCGAGCTGTTCGTGGCCCCGGACGACGCCGAGGCGGTGTGGGCGGCGGTGGCCGCGGCCGGCGAGGTCCTCCCGTGTGGACTGTCGTGCCGCGACACGCTGCGCCTGGAGGCCGGCATGCCGCTGTACGGCAACGAGCTGTCCACCGACCTCACGCCGTACGCGGCGGGCCTGGGCCGGGTGGTCAAGCTGGACAAGCCCAGCGACTTCGTCGGCCGCGCGGCGCTGGCCAAGGCCTCGGCCGTGACGCCCGAGCGCAAGCTGGTCGGCCTGGTCACCGAGAGCCGGCGCGCGCCGCGGCACGGGTACCCGGTCGTGGACCCGGCCGACGGTGCGAGGATCGGCGAGATCACCAGCGGCGCGCCGTCGCCGACGCTGGGCCATCCGGTGGCGATGGCCTACGTCGACGCCGACCGCGCCGTCCCCGGTTCCGCGCTCGCCGTCGACATCCGGGGCACGATCACCCCCGTCGACGTCGTCGAGCTGCCGTTCTACCGTCGTTCGTCCTGAGAGGCCTCCAGAGCATGAGCACCGTCCCTGACCACCTGAACTACACGGCCGAGCACGAGTGGGTGTCGATCTCCGACGGCATCGCCCGGGTCGGCATCACCGAGTACGCCGCCGAGCAGCTCGGCGACATCGTCTACGTCCAGCTGCCCGAGGCCGGCGCCACCATCACCGGCGGCGAGCCGTGCGGCGAGCTGGAGTCCACCAAGTCGGTCAGCGACCTGTTCGCGCCGGTCACCGGCGAGGTCGTGGACGTCAACCAGGCCGTGACCGACGACCCGGCCGTGGTCAACAACGACCCGTTCGGCGAGGGCTGGCTGTTCACCGTGCGCCTGGACGGCCCGGCCGACGAGCTGCTGGACGCCGACGAGTACGGCGCGCTGATCAAGGAGGGCGAGTGACGCCGGTCGAGCTGACCGCGCCGCTGGCCGAGCTGGACCCGGAGGTCGCCGCGGCGGTGGACGCCGAGCTGGCCCGCCAGCGCGGCACCCTGGAGATGATCGCCAGCGAGAACTTCGCGCCGCTGGCGGTGTTGCAGGCCCAGGGCTCGGTGCTGACCAACAAGTACGCCGAGGGCTATCCGGGCCGGCGCTACTACGGCGGCTGCGAGCACGTGGACGTGATCGAGCAGCTGGCCATCGACCGGATCAAGGCGCTGTTCGGGGCGGAGCACGCCAACGTGCAGCCGCACTCCGGGGCGCAGGCCAACGCGGCGGCCATGATGGCGCTGCTGGACCCGGGCGACACCATCCTCGGGCTGGACCTGGCCCACGGCGGGCACCTGACGCACGGCATGCGGATCAACTTCTCCGGCAAGCTCTACGACGTGGTGGCCTACCACGTCAGCGAGTCCGACTACCACGTGGACATGGCCGAGGTGGAGCGGCTGGCCACCGAGCACCGGCCGAAGCTGATCATCGCCGGCTGGTCGGCGTACCCGCGGCAGCTGGACTTCGCCGAGTTCCGGCGGATCGCCGACTCGGTGGGCGCGTACCTGATGGTGGACATGGCCCACTTCGCCGGGCTGGTGGCGGCCGGGCTGCACCCGAGCCCGGTGCCGCACGCGCACGTGGTCACCACGACCACGCACAAGACGCTGGGCGGTCCGCGCGGCGGCGTCATCCTGTGCGAGCAGGCGCTGGCCAAGAAGATCAACTCGGCGGTGTTCCCCGGCCAGCAGGGCGGTCCGCTGGAGCACGTGATCGCGGCCAAGGCCGTGGCGTTCAAGGTGGCGGCCGGCGAGTCGTTCCGGGAGCGGCAGCTGCGGACCCTGACCGGCGCGCGCATCCTGGCCGAGCGGCTGCTGGGCGACGACGTGGTGGCCGCGGGCGCGACCGTGCTCACCGGCGGCACCCAGGTGCACCTGGTCCTGGTCGACCTGCGCAAGTCCGAACTGGACGGGCAGCAGGCCGAGGACCGCTTGCACGACATCGGGATCACCGTGAACCGCAACGCGATCCCGTTCGACCCGCGGCCGCCGATGGTCACCTCGGGCCTGCGCATCGGCACGCCGGCGCTGGCCGCGCGGGGTTTCGACGACGAGGCCTTCCGCGAGGTCGCCGACATCATCGCGCTGGCGCTCACGCCGGAGTTCGACGCGGCCGCGCTGCGGGCCCGCGTCGTCGCGCTGACCGAACGATTCCCGTTGTACCCCAGCATCAGCTGAGCGTCCGCTGAGAGTTTGATGTGAAGGGGCCCTGCCCGGCGGTCGACGTCGGAAGGGCCCCTTCACTGCATTCGGCGGTACGAAACATATTCATCTTTCCTTATGGGGCAGCGCTTCCGGATGTGGCGATCCCGTGATCGCTACGACCGAACCGTTCCCCCGACGGGCACTGTGTGATACGACGGGCGGGTCGACGCCAAGGCGGCCCGGAGACGGGCGGGAACAATCCGAACCGCCCGGCGCGTTGAGCGCCCCGGGAGTGGCTGCCCGAGGCGGCCGGCCCGCACACTGGTGGCGCGAACAGGAGGCGAGATGCCCGTCCCCCCGACCGATCCCGGCGCGACCATCAGGGTCGAGGTGCTCGGACCGGTGCGCGCGTGGCGCGGGGACGAGGAGATCGAGCTGGGCGCGCCCCGCCAGCGGGCGGTGCTGGCCGTGCTGGCCAGCAACGCGGGCCGGGCCGTGTCCCGCACCGAGCTGATCGACTCGCTGTGGGGCGAGCACGCGCCGGCCAGCGCCGAGGGCAGCGTGCACACCTACATCGCCGGCCTGCGGCGGGCGCTGGAGCCCGACCGCACCCACCGCGCGCCGTCCCAGGTGCTGGCCAGCTCCGGCTCCGGCTACCTGCTGCGGCTGCCCGAGGACCAGGTCGACCTCACGGCGTTCGAATCGCACCTGGCGGCGATGCGCCAGGCCGCCGGCGACCCGCAGTCGGCCCTGCGGCACGTGGACAGCGCCATCGCGCTGTGGCGCGGCGCCCCGCTTTCCGGGATTCCCGGGCCGTTCTCCGAGCTGGAGCGGACCCGGCTGGCCGAGCTGTACCTGTCCGCGGTCGAGCACCGAGCCGGCCTCATGTTGCAGACCGGCCGGGCCACCGACGTGGTGGCCGAGCTGTCCCGGGTCGTGCACGAGCACCCGCTGCGGGAGAAGCTGCGCGGGCTGCTGATGAGCGGCCTGTACCAGTGCGGGCGGCAGGCCGAGGCGCTGGAGGTGTACGCCGAGACGCGGCGGCTGCTGGCCGCCGAGCTGGGCGTCGAGCCCGGCCGGGAGCTGCGCCAGCTGCACGAGCAGATCCTGGCCAACGACCCCGGCCTGGCCGGCCACGCCCGGCGGCCGGCCGCCGCGCCGGCCTCGGCCGCACGGGTGGCACCGGCCCAGCTTCCCCACGACATCAACACTTTCACCGGCCGCGAGACCGAGCTGGCGCTGCTGCGCCGATACCTGGACAACACCGAGCGCGGCGTGCTGATCGCGGCCATCGACGGCATCGCCGGCATCGGCAAGACCGCGCTGGCCGTGCACTTCGCGCACCGCATCGCCGGGCGGTTCCCGGACGGCCAGCTCTACGTCAACCTGCGCGGCTTCGACCCGAACCAGCCGCCGCTGGCCGCCGTCGACGCGCTCGGCCAGCTGCTGCGCGGGCTCGGCGTGGAGCCGCACCAGGTGCCCACGGCGGCCGAGGAGCAGGCCAGCATGTACCGCAGCCTGCTGTCGGGAAAGCGCATACTCGTCGTGCTGGACAACGCGGCCAGCACCGACCAGCTGCGCTCGCTGCTGCCCGGCTCGCACACCTGCATGGTGTTGGTGACCAGCCGCAACCGGCTCGGCGGGCTGGTCGCGCGGGACGGGGCTTACCGGATCACGCTGGGCGTGCTGTCCGCCGGCGAGTCCCGCGAGCTGCTGGTGCGCAGCGTCGGCGAGGAGCGGCTGACCGGCTGCCCCGACGCGCTGCGCACGCTGACCGACCGCTGCGGTCACCTGCCGCTGGCGCTGCGGATCATCGCCGCCAACCTGGCCGCCCGGCCGCACATGAACGTGAACGACCTGGCCGAGGCCCTGTGCCACGAGCAGGACCGGCTGGACGTGCTGGCCTCCCCCGACGACGAGACCACCGCGGTGCGGGCCGTGTTCTCGTGGTCCTACCACGCCCTCAAGCCCGAGGCGGCCCGGATGTTCCGGCTGCTGGGCCTGCATCCCGGGCCGGAGATCGGCACCGCGGCCGCCGCCGCGCTGGTCGACGCGCCGCTGGTGGCCACCCGCCGGATGCTGGACGGCCTGAGCAGCTGTCACCTCGTGGAGTCCATCGGCCGTGATCGGTACCGGCTGCACGACCTGCTCCGGGTGTACGCCACCGAGCGGGCGCTGGTCGAGGAGCCGCCGGCCGAGCAGGCGGCCGCGAGCCGCCGGCTGATGTCCTGGTGCCTGCACACCGCGGCCGCCGCCGACCGCGTGCTGATGCCGCAGAACCGGCCCGTGCCGCTGGAACCGGTGCTGGAGCACTGCGAGCCGCTGAGCTTCGCCACGTACCACCAGGCCCTGGCCTGGCTGGAGCAGGAGCGGGTCAACCTGGTCGCCGCCTGCCTGGAGGCCGGCCGGCTCGGCGATCACGAGACCGGCTGGAAGCTGCCGACCGCGCTGGTGTATTTCCTGGAGCTGCGGTCGTACTGGGAGGACTGGATCGCCACCGAGCAGGTGGCCGTGAGCACCGCGCGGGCGCTGGGCGTGCCCGAGATCGAGGCGCTCGCGCTGCGCAGCCTGGGCAACGCCTACTGGCGGCGCAACCGCTACGACGAGGCCCTGGACTGCTTCCAGGAGGGGCTGCGCATCACCCAGCGGCTCGGCGACCAGCAGGGCACCGCCACGCTGCTGTACGACATCGGCGCGGCCAGCCGGCTGGGCGACGGGTCGCTGCGGCACCTGCGGCAGGCGCTGGAGATCTTCAGCGAGCTCGGCGACCGCCGGTACGAGGGCATGACCCTGTGCAAGCTGGCCCGGACCCATCGCAACCGGGGCGAGGTCGAGCAGGCGGTGGAGCACCTGCACAAGTCCATGGACATCGTGCACGAGCTCGGCGACCGCCGCTGCGAGGCGTTCGGCCGGCTGGAGCTCGCCAAGATCCACTTCGATCTGGGCAACCACACCGAGGCCCTGGACAACGCCGGCTGGGCCTGCGAGGTGTTCCGGGAGCTCGGCGACCGCGATGGCGAGGCCTCGGCGCTGCACGCCTCGGCCACCGTGCTGCGGGCCATCGGCGAACTCCCCCAGGCCCGCGAGACCTTTCTGGCCGCCGCCGCCATCTTCGCCCAACTGGGCGACCCCCGCGCCGACGAGATAGCCGCCCTCCTCGCCGCCTGAACCCCACGAGTCCCGCTCAGGGAAATACCGAATGTAACTTTCCCGCAGTCGCGGGCAACCTGGCCCGATCACCGGCGTCTATCGCGGCCTTGTCGCCGAGCCTGGCTCGGGTTCGGCCATTTGCTTCCCGAACGGCCGTTCAGCCCACGTCTGCTGTCCGAAAGCGGCAAGTGGCCGGATCGGGCACCCTGATCCCTCTCACCACATGTCACGATCACCACGATCGTGGGACCCACCGAAGAGTGAGGCTTTCCCAACTCAGTCGGATCCACTGTGGAGAGACGATGTCAGCTCAGGGCAGGGTGGCGGTCGTCGCGGCCATGGCGCTGGTGGCCACCGCCGCGCCGTTCGCGGGACTGTCGACCGCCGCCGCGGCGCAATCGCGCACGGCGTCGGAGATCACGGCGTTACAGGACATCAAGCAGCACCTGACGGCGGTGGAGCAGAAGCAGTCCGTCTCGCTGGTGGTCGAGAAGCGGCTGCGGGCCGACGGCGGCCTGCGCACCACGTTGCCGCGCTTCAAGACCAACCTCGCGACGGAGCGGCCGGGCACCGTCACCGTCGACATCCAGGCCGATGTCACGCCGTCGCTGCTGGCCGCCGTGCGCGATGCCGGCGGCACGGTGAAGTACTCCTCCTTGCCGCACAAGACGATTCACGCCGACCTGCCGCTGGCGGCGATCGACGGCATTGCCGCCCGCGCCGACGTGCGCATGGTCAAGGCCGCGCCGCCGATGGACACCAACAACGCCCCGGCGCCGGCCGATCCGCCGGCCTCGTTGTTCGAGGGCGACAAGGCGCACGGCGCGGACACCGCCCGCGCGAACTACGGCGTCACCGGCTCGGGCAACAAGGTCTGCGTGCTCTCCGACGGCGTCGACTCGCTGGCCGCCACCCAGGCCGCCGGGCAGTTGCCCGACGTCGATGTCCTTGCCGGACAACAGGGACAGGGCGACGAGGGCACCGCCATGCTGGAGATCGTGCACAGCATGGCCCCGGGCGCGGCGCTCGGCTTCGCCACCGCGGCCAACGGCGAGGCCGGCTTCGCCGACAACATCCGGGCCCTGCGCACCCAGCAGCACTGCGACATCATCGTCGACGACGTCTACTACCTCGACGAATCCCCGTTCCAGGACGGGCCGGTCGCGCAGGCCGTGCTGGACGTCACCAAGGACGGGGCGCTGTACTTCTCCTCCGCCGGCAACAGCGGCAACAAGGCCGATGGCACCAGCGGGCACTGGGAAGGCGACTTCGCCGACTCCGGCAGGAAGTTGGCCGGCACCTTCGGCACCGCGCACGACTTCGCGCCGGGCGCGGCCGTGCAGACCCTCGACCCGGTGTCCAAGGGCTCGCTCGGCGACACCGCGACCCTGTTCTGGTCGGATCCCCTTGGCGGCGCGAAGAACGACTTCGACCTGTACGTGATCGACCCGGCCGGCAACGTGGTCAGCGCCGGTCTGGACAAGCAGGACGGCACCCAGGATCCGGTCGAGGGCACGCAGATCCCGCCGGTGGACGACGCCCAGTACGCGCACAACGCGCCGTACTTCCTGGCCGTGGTCCGCTACGGCGGCAAGGACAAGCGCTACCTGTCGGTCAACGTCAACCGGGGCCGGTTTGTCGACTCCGACAACCTCAAGGGCTACTCCACCGCCGGGGTGACCGCCGGCCACTCGGCCGTGCCGGCCGCGTTCAGCGTCGCCGCCGCCCCGGCCGCCACGGCGCTGCCGGACCCGCTCGAACCGGGTGACCCGGCCAACCCCGCCGGCCCCTACCCGGGCGTGTTCACCGCGCAAAGCCGTTGGGAGCGCTTCACTTCCGACGGCGGACGGCGAGTGTTCTACAACCCCGACGGCACGCCGGTCACCCCCGGCAACGTGACGTCCACCGGCGGGGTAGTGCGGCCCAAGCCGGACATCGCCGCCGCCGACGGCGTGAACACGACCGTGCCCGGATTCCAGCCGTTCTACGGGACTTCCGCCGCCGCCCCGCACGCCGCCGCCATCGCCGCGCTGCTGCGGTCGGCCAAGCCCACCGCCACCGCGGCCCAGATCCGGCAGGCCCTGACCGGCGCCGCCATCGACATCGGCCCGGCCGGCCACGACAACGTCACCGGTTTCGGCATCGTCATGCCCGGCCCCGCGCTCCAGGCCCTCACCGGCCGCTGAAGCCCTTTCCCCGTAAGGAGAAGCCATGCGTCGTCTGCTCACCGTGGCCGTGGCGGCGGCCGCCATCGCCGGCGGCTCGGTCGCCGTGGCCCACGCCGCGGCCCCGCCGGATTTCGCCCCCGCCAACGCTTCCTGGCTCAGCGCCAACGAAGGCTTCGTGCTCGGGCTGGCCGGCTGCGACCAGCCGACCCTGTGCACGACTCTGTTGCACACCACCGACGGCGCGCGCAGCTGGACGCCGGTCCCGGTGCCCGAGACCGACCTGCCGGACAACCAGTACCGCAGCTTCCCCACCGTCGTGGCCGCCACGGCCAAGCGACTCCTGGTGTGGGACAACAACAGGATCTTGGAGACGGTCGACGCCGGCAAGCACTGGTCGACGTTGGCCGTCAACTCTCCCGCCCCGTCGCTGATGATCACCGACGTCCGGTACTTCAAGGGCCGGGTGTACGCCATGGCCGGCAGCCCCGAGCAGGTGGACCTCTACGCCGCCGGCCAGGACGGCCTGGATCCCGTGCCGGGTGTGACGATGCACCGCGGCGTCAGCGACGTGCAGGCCACCATCGCCGGCGGCGACGCGCTGGAGGTCAGCCTGACCAACGCCGCCCAGCAGTGGCCGACCAGCACCTGGCGCAGCACCGACGGCAAGACCTTCACCCAGCAGATCTATCCCTGCTACGCCGGCGAGGCCCCGATCTACGCCGAGCACAAGCCGGGCGCGCCGATCGCCGCCATCTGCGCCGGCACCCAGCCGGTGTACCCCGGCAACTGGGACAAGGCGATGGTGCTCGCGCCGCCGACCGGCGGCAAGGTCACCCGCGCCCCGCAGGCGCCGGAGATCGGGGTGGTCGCCGGCTTCGCGCTCGTCACCGACAAGGTCGCGGTGATGCCGGTGTCCGGCGGCGGCGTGACGTTCATGATGCGGACCGAGGACGCCGGCCAGACCTGGACCAACACGTTCACCATCGACGGCCAGGTGTGGTCGCCGGACCTGGCCTTTGTCAACGGCGCCACCGCTTACCAGACCGTCGAGGGCACGCTGTGGCGCAGCACCGACGTCGGCCGGACGTGGCAGCCGGTCGATTTCGGGGGTACACATGGCGCATGACCATCCCCTGGCACGCGATCGGGCTGTCCGATGAGGACGGCGCGGTCTACGGCCGGTTGCTGAGCGACCCCGGCGTCACCGAGGAGGGCCTGGCCGCGTCGACCGGGCTTTCCCCGTCCCAGCTGCGGATGTCGCTGCAACGCCTGGTGGACGCGCGGCTGCTGCGCCGCGCGTCCACCGCGCCCACGGGCTGGCTTCCCTTGCACCCCAAGGCGGCCATCGGCTCGCTGGTGCGCGACCGGTTCGCCGACCTGGACCGGGTCTCGGCCGGGGCCGAGCAGCTGGCCGCCGAGTACACGCGGGGCCAGCTCCACGCCCATCCGTCAAGCCTGCTCGACGTGATCACCAGTCGGGCCGACGCCGCCGCCCGGATCGACGAGCTGATGGCCACCGCCGGCGTCGAGGTCGTCGGCACCGATGTTCCGCCGTACGTCACCGATCCCGATGTCGTCAACCACGTCGAGGTCGCGCTGCTGGCCCGGGGCGTGCGGTTCCGGGCCCTGTACGCCGCCGAGGTGCTGGACAATCCCGGCTGGCTGGCCCAGATCGCGCAGATGACCGAGCTCGGCGAGCAGGCCCGGGTGTTGCCGCAGGTCCCGGTCAAGCTGTGCGTGGTGGACGCCCGCACCGCCGCCGTGCCGCTGACCGCCACCGGCCGGACCGTGATCGTCTCCGAGTCCGCCCTGACCCACGCCCTCCAGGCGCTGTTCGAGCTGATGTGGAGCCACGCCACGCCATTGCGCCTGACCCCCGGCGCGCGCCCGGCCGTCACCGCGGCCGACATGGATCCCGGCTACGGCGACCTGGTCAACCTGTTGTCGGCGGGCATGAAGGACGACTCCATCGCCCGCCACCTCAACGTCAGCGCCCGCACCCTACGCCGCCGCATCGCCCAGTTGCAGGACGACCTCGACGCCGGCGGCCGCTTCCAGGCCGGGGTGCACGCCGCCCGGCGCGGCTGGATCTGACCGCTACGAGAACGCCCGCTCCACCGGCTGGACGTCGACGACGATGGTGGCCCTGATCTGCGTGGCCAGGCGGGCCAGGTCGGCGGTCGTGGGCGCGGCCAGCTTCAGCTTCACCAGCTCGGTGCCCAGGTCCCGGGTGGTCTGCACGTGGTCGCCGGTGCGGAAGTTGACCGACACGTCGAGCACGCCGGGCAGCCGCCGCACCTCGTCCACCCCGTCCAGGCGGAGCACGCCGGCCGGGCCTTCGTTGCGGATGAAGCAGATGCCGAGCCGGTCGGTGAACTCCGGCGGGCTGTCGACCAGCTCCGGCCGTCGGCCCAGGTAGGCGGCCAGCGTGTCGTGGTAGGGCCGCAGCCGGCTGGTGCGCTCCCACATCTCCGGGATGCCGCCGCCGGGCAGCCGCGCGCCGATCTCCATCAGCACCATGCCGTCCCGGCCCAGCTTCATCTCCACGTGCGACGGGCCGATGCGGACGTCGAAGGCCGCCAGCACCTGCCGGGCGAACTGCTCGGCCTGCCGGTGCACCGGGCTCTCCCGGTCCAACTGGGCGATCTGCCAGTACGGGTTGTCGTAGTCGCGGGAGTCCGGCTGGTAGTACTCCCACACGTCGATCAGGATGTGCTCGCCGTCGGCGCTGAACATGTTGACCGCGAACTCCCGCCCGCGCACGTACTCCTCGACCAGCCACTCGCTGATCTGCCCGCCGAACAGGTCGCGCCGGTCGGCCGCCGCGATCCGCTCCATGTCGCGCTCCTCGCGCACCAGGAACACGTTGTGCGAGCCGGCCCCGCTGGTCGGCTTGACGATGGTCGGCACGCCGATCTCCCTGATCGCCGCGCACATCTCGTCCTTGCCGCTGACCAGCCGATAGCTCGGCACCCGCACTCCGGAGCCGGCGGCCAGCTCCCGCATCGTGTACTTGTCCCGGCATGCCTGCGCCGTCGCCAGCGGATTCGACGGCAGGCCCCGCTCGCCGGCCAGCACCGCCGCCCCGTACACCGCCGGCTCCGTCGCCGGCACGATCGCCGCGATCTGCTCGGCCACCGCGTCCAGGTCCGGGCGGTCGCCGTAGAGGGAGACCGCGTCCCCGGCGGCGTGGGTCGGGGACAGCTCCGCCAGCCGGGACGGCTCGATCGTGTAGACGCCCACCACCGGGAAACCCATGTCGTCGCAGGCCCGCTTGAAGGGGCTGCCGTTGAGCAGGGCGTCCACCAGCACCACCGCCGGCGCCGGCACGCGCCCGTTCTCGACCGCGCTCATGGTTCTCCTCAACCTCTGGGGGCCCGTCTCCCGGACGAGCGAACGACACCGCCGCCGCGCCGGTCAATCGGCCCACGGCAACTGGAGTCACACCCCCACCATGATTGCCCCAAAAGGCCGAAAACGCAGGTCGGCCCGAGTCCGCCTCGGTTGCCGCCCAATCATGGGACGACCCGGCCCGGAGATTCCGCGCCAACCCAAGCGAGCGCGAGGCCCCGCCGGTGCTTCGCCCGGTCGCTGGATTTAGCCCGCCGCCACTCGACGCGCCCCACCACCGAGCCGGATGCGGCGGGCTAAATCCAGCAAGGGCGAGGCGCCGGCTACCCGGGGGCCGAGCCGCGACGCCGAAGGCGGCGCCATGTCACTGAACCGGTGCGTTCCCAATAGCGTCGTGGTGGTCGGGCGGTGGCAATCCACCGCCGGTACGACGGCCGGGTGGTGCGACTCCTCCACGCCCCCCACCGCGCTGCCCGGCCCTCGTACCGCCTCGGCGGAAGGACAGCCCCCATGAATTCCTTGCTCGACTGGTCGGCGCCCGTGCTGACCGTGGGAGATCCGGTTGAGGCGATCGGGATGCGGGCCGGGTTGGGCGCGGAGGTCAACTCGATGCTGGCGATGGCGATGCTGTCCGGGCCGGTGCTGGCCTATCGCGGCACGCCGGAGCGCTGGATCTTCCTGACCGCGCCGGCGACGTCCACCTCGAACGCGGTGTTGGCCGATCTGGTCCGGCTTGGCGTCAGCCTGTTCCCCATGGGTTCGCTGGTCTCCTTGCCCTGCACGGACAATCTCGAGATCGCCCGGTGGGTCAACCGGCCGCTGCCCGGCCGGCCGCTGCCGCCGTGGCAGGCGGTGGTGGCGGCGGTGCGCCGCACGTCCTCGGTCAGCTCCGGCTGGCTGTGATCCCGGCGATGATCAGGTCCAGGCCGGCCTGAAAGGTCTTGTCCCGCAACGCCCTTCGCTCCGGCTCGGCCGGAAAGCCGTCCCGGGCCTGCTCTTCGATGGCAAATCCGTTCACGTAGGCGAAAACCGTGTCCACGGCGACGATCGCGTCGGACTCGGGGATGCCGGCGGCGGCGAGACTGCCGATCATGCGGTCCCAGAACTGCTGGGCAGTCTCGCTCGCCGGCGCCAGGTAGGTGGCGACCAGCCGCGCCCCGTCGCGGCGGGTCAGCATGGTGGCCCGGGCGCCCATCGCGGCGTAGCGCAGCAGGCCGGCCCAGTCCTCGGGCAGCTCGCCATCGGGCTCGGCGTCGACGGTCAGCCGGGCGACCATGGCCCCCAGCAGCGAGCGCTTGCTGTCGAAGTGCCGGTAGAGCGCGCCGGGCCGCACGCCGAGCTTCTCGGCCAGCCTGCGCGTGGTCAGCGCGTCCAGCCCCACCTCGTCCAGCAGGTCCAGCGCGGCCGCCAGCACCTCGTCCCGTCGCGATGTCACGCGGACAGCTTGCCATCCCGAGCGATGTGAACTAAGTTCACGTGAACTTAGTTCACACGGCTTGAGGGGGACGTGGCGATGAAGGTTGTGGTGATCGGCGCCGGACTGGGCGGCCTGGCGCTGGCCCAGCGCCTGGTCGGGGCGGACGTCGACGTGCGGGTCTACGAGCGGGACAGCGCCATCGAGGCCCGGTTCCAGGGCTACCGGATCGGTTTGGGCGGCCCCGGCCTGACGGCGCTGGCCGGCGCTCTCCAACCCCGGCTGCACCCGCTGCTGGACGCGGTCAGCGGACTGGTCGAGAGCCCCGGCCGGGCGGTCGACTCCCAGCTCACCGTGCTCGGCGAACAGGACGCGGTCAACGACGAGGGCCGCATGTTCGACCGGAACGTGTTGCGGCACTTGCTGATCGCCGGCCTGGGCGAGCGGCTCCGGTTCGACATGAAGCTCGACCGCTACGAGGAGCTGGCCGACGGCGCCGTGCGCGCGCACTTCGCCGACGGCACCACCGTGGACGCCGACGTGCTGGTCGGTGCGGACGGCATGGGCTCCACGGTCCGGCGACAACTGTTGCCGCAGATAGAGATCCACGATCTGCCGGTCTACGGCGCGATCGGCCGCACCGAGCTGGCCGGCTTCGAGCACGTCATCCCGGGCTGGAGCACGGTGGTCAGCGCCAAGGACGTGCAGCTGATGCTGGGCCGGATGAAGTTCCAGCGATCGCCGGTGCAGGCGGCGGCCGAGCTCGCCCCGGACGTCACGCTGCCGGACACCCCCAGCTACATCCGCTGGGTGCTGCTCCTGCCGGGCACGCCGAAAACCCTTGACCTGGACCCGGTCCTGGACCTGATCGAGGACTGGCACCCGGACCTCAGGGCCCTGATCGCCCGGGCCGACGTCAACAACAGCGGCGTCTCGCCGATCAAGGAGGGCGACCCGATCGAGCCCTGGCCGACCCGCGCCGTCACGCTGCTCGGCGACGCCGGCCACCCGGCCCCGCCCGGCGGCCTCGGCGCCAACCTGGCCATGGTCGACGCGGAACTGTTGGCGGACAAGCTGATCGCCGTCCGCGACGGCCGCGTCGAGAAGATCCGGGCGCTGGCCGGCTACGAGCAGGCCATGTGCGAGAACGCCAAGACCGGCCGGGAGTCGGCCGCTCAGGCGTTCAAGAACTTCGCCAAGCTACGCGCCGAAGCCTAGCGGCCACTCCAGCGACTGCACGTCAGGATAGTCCACTGTGGACATACTCTCCCGGTCCGCGACCGCGCGCTCCAACCGGCCCAGCGACTGCTCGGCGACGTCGTCCTCGACCAGCAGCAGCCGGGTCTTGCTGGCGTACACCACGCGGAACCGGGTGTCCGGCAGGAAGACCACCCGGTCGACGGCGTTGCCGAGCCCGTCCACCTTGCGGCCGTTCACCGACCACACCACGTACTCCACCGGGCCGGGCAACTCTGCGTCCAATTTGGACGCCGTGTTGAGGAAAGCCTTCTCGGTGAAGACATCCCCGATGTCCAGCGTCTGCTTGCCGTAGCAGAGCACCGCCCCCTCGAACGGAGGCATGCGCCGCAGCCCGGAGACCACGCAGCGGACGAACGGCATCAGCTGTCCCAGGTCGCCGCCGGCGCGCAGGGCCGAGTCGACCATCTGCTCGCTGGCCAGCAGGTACATCTGCGCGGCGACGAGGTCGGTGACCACCGCCTCCAGCGTGGCGTCCTCGGGGGTGCGCAGGCCGGGGTGCTTGGCGATCAGCCGGAGCACCGCGGCCGCGTGCCCCTCGTAGTTGCCGCCCAGCGTGTGCCGGACCCAGTCCCGCTCGGCCTGGGTGCTGCGCTGGTGCCAGATCGGCTCCGGCTCGGGCTCGGGCTCCGGTTCCGGCACCGGCTCCGGCGCGCCCAGGTCGACGGCCGGGTCGACCTCGTCGAACGGCTCGCCAGCAGCGGTGTTCTCAGTGGCGAAGTGCTCCTCGATGACGGCGGTGGTCTCCTCCTCGCGCGGCGGCGTCGCGGCGTGCACGAGATGCTGCGGCACGATCGCCGTCGGCCCGTCGTCGGAGTGCTTGCCGTGCGCCCAGTCCGAATCGTCCTCGGGTTCGACCACTTCAGGCTCGGGCTCGTCGACGATCGGCTCCAGCTCGACGTCGGTGTCCTCGATGGTCGGCGGCGGCACGGTCTTGGCCGAGGCCACCACGGCCAGCGGCCGCGGCGCCGGGGCCGGCTCGGCCGGCTTGTCCTCGACCAGCTGCGAGGCGTCGCTGAACACGAACCGCACGGCCCGCTGGGTGTCCGGATCCAGCCGCGAGTACAGCTCCGTGGCCGCCGCGAACAGCTCCGGCGAGGTCGGCAGGCCCGGCACGCCGACCGTGATGCGGGCCCACAGCGGATCCATCGGCAGCGTGCGGACATTGGTGTTCAGCGGCGGGTCCGCCGGGTCCCGGATCCACAGGCCGCTGTTGACCAGCTCCACCACCGCGCCCTCACCGAGCTGGTAGACGCCCGGCCGCTGCGCCACCAGCCCGCCGACCGGCGGCCGGTGCTCGATGATGCTGGGCGGCATGGCGTTGGGCGTGGTGCGCGGCCAGTAGCCCAGCTCGGTGGTGAACGGCCGCCAGGTCGGCTGGCCCTGCGCGTCGTAGGCGACGACGTCCACGCCGTCGGCCCCGAGCACCGGCAGCCCGGAGTAGACGGCGATCCGCTCCCCGACCAGGTCGGCGATGATCTGCCCGATCGGCTCGCTGGCGTAGGCGGTGCCCAGCGGCGTCACCCCGTACGGCGCGATCCGCACCTTGGTCCGGGCCGGCATCGGCAGCGCGGTCAGCAGCGCCCGGATCTCCTCCGGCGGCACCGGCCGCTCCTCCGGCCCGCCGAGCACGATGGTCAGCACCTCGGGCCGGCACGGCAGCGCGAACACCGGCCGGGCGTGCTCCCGGCTCGGGCCCTCGGTGACCGACGGCATGGCGTGCATCCACAGCCCGGCCGGAATCGGCTCGGCCACCCCGACCCGGCCCGATGCCCACGGCTTGCCCGGGGTCATCGGCTCCCACTCGGGGGCCGGGAACCGGCTGCCCATGGGGTCGGGCGGGTGCCCGGGCCGGAACTGGTACCAGCAGCCGGCGCCGTGCGAGTCGATGACGAAGGCCGAGCCGCCGGGCACCGGCAGCAGCACCCCGTCCGGGGCGACGACCTCGACCTTCAGCTGGTCGGCCAGCCACTGCGCGGGCGAGCCCAGGTCGCCGCTGCCGGCCCGGGAGACGGCCAGCCGGATCGGCCCGCGCTTGCGCAGCGCGGCCACCAGCGCGGTCCACACCTCGGGGCCGGAGTCGGGCGGGAAGTCGGCGACGACCACGGTCCGGTCGGGGTCGGCGGGCAGGGCGTTGGCCAGCACCCGGGCCGCATTGCTGGCCCCGTTCGGGGAGCAGACGACCAGGGCGTGCCCCACCTGACGGCAGTCGAACTCGATGACCTCGTCCCCCGCATCGGGCCCGTCGCTGATCGGCACACCGTCACACTGCCGCATCCGAGGGAATCTGGCACCCCATTGGGTGGCTTGCGGTACGTCACTTCTTGTTCAGGAGGGCAGAAACCGCCGCCGCCTGTGGCGAGTTCAACTCGGTCAGCAGGGTCTGGGCGCTGTGCAGGTGCTCGTCGCCGAGCTCGTGTTTGCCCAGCGCGTGCAGGGCCTTGCCCAGTTCGGCCACGGCCATCGCGTGCATGTGGGCGTCGCCGATGGCCTCGCCGAGCTCCCGGGCCCGCGACGCGGCGGCGGCGGCCTGCTCGGCCCGCCCGTCAGCCAGATAGCCCCTGGACAGCATGACCAGGTTGTGGCCCTCGCCGAAGTTCTGGCCGATGCCCAGGCAGACCGCCAGCGACTCCTCCAGCGGGTCGATCGACTCCACCAGCCGGCGGAACCGCTGGTAGACCAGGCCCATCATGAACAGGGTGCGGGCCAGGCCGGTCTCGTTGCCCAGCTGTTCGTGCAGGTCACGACTCTGCTCGCAGGCGGCGACGGCCAGCTCCAGCTCGCCCCGCTCGGACTGGGTGCGCCCGATCGTGCCCAGCACGTACGCCTCGCGCACCACGTCGCCGGCGTCGTGGGCCACGGCCAGGGCCTGCTCCAGGTGGGCCAGCGACCGCTCGCCGTCGCCCATCCGGAACTCGACGCTGCCCAGCAGGTCCATGGCGGTGGCCAGGGCCCCGGCGTCGCCGGCCTTCTCGGCGGCGGCGATGGAGCGGGTCAGCTCCTCGTGGGCCTGCGGCAGCTGGAACCGCCGCAGGTGGGCCTCGCCGACCTTGCGCCGGCCCCAGGCCTCGACCCGGGCGTCGCCGGTGCGCTCGGCGTCCCGCACGGCCAGCTCGCCGATCTGGCCGATCTCGCCGAAGTGGGTGCCGTTGGCCAGGTACAGCTCCAGGAAGTTGATCAGGTCGACGACGTGGCCCGAGGGCAGGTCCGGGTCGGCGAGGAACTGCCGGGCCGAGGCCAGCAGGGCCGGCTGCTGGTCGTCGAACCAGGCGAAGGCCGACTTCAGGTCGGGCAGCTCGATGCCGCCCGGGTAGGCCCGCTGCCAGAACCGCTCGCGCGGCCAGGACGGGGCCTGGATCAGCCAGCCGGCGGTGGCCGCGGTGCCCAGGTAGTGGTCGCCGAGCCGGACCATGGCGTCGATCCGGTCCTGCTTGCTGTCGGTCTGCGCGGCCCGCTGACGGGCGAACAGCCGCAGCAGGTCGTGGTAGGCGTACCGCTCCGGCGCGGGGCTGGCCACCATGTTCAGGTCGACCAGGTGCTCCACCACCGGCTCCGCGCTCGGCTCAGGTTCGCCGACCATGGCCGCCGCGGCCGCCAGCGACAGGCCGGGGCCGTCGGCCAGCGACATCAGCCGGAAGGTGCGGGCGGAGGGGGCGTCGAGCTGCCCGTAGCCCAGGTGAAACGTGGCCTCGACCTCGAGGCTGCCCACCCGTAACTCCGACAGCCGACCCCTTTCCCGTGCGAGCTTGTCGGCCAGCGAGCGGACCGTCCACTGGGGCCGGTCGACCAGCTTGGCCGCGGTGATGCGCAGGGCCAGCGGCAGCCGGCCGCAGGCGTCCACGACCTCGGCTACGGCCTCGGGCTCCCGGCCCGACCGCTCGGCGCCGATGGTGCGGGTGAACAGGGTGAGGGCCTCCTCGCGGGACATGCCCTCCAGCTCGGCCTGCTCGTCCCACTGCATCTCGGGCAGCCGGCGGCGGCTGGTGACCAGCACCGCGCACGTCGCCGAGCCGGGCAGCAGGGGCTGGATCTGGGCCGCGTCGGCGGCGTCGTCCAGCACCACCAGGACCCGCCGCTGCGCGAGCACCGAGCGGTACATCGCGGCCCGCTCGTCCAGGTCGGCCGGCGTGGAGTTCGGGGACACGCCGAAGGCCCGCAGGAACGCGCTGAGCACGTTGAGCGGGTCGGCCGCCTCCGGGCCGGCGCCGCGCAGGTCCACGTAGAGCTGGCCGTCGGGGTAGTGCTGGCGCACCTGGTGCGCGGCGTGCACGGCTAACGCGGTCTTGCCCACGCCGCCGATGCCAGCGACCAGTGCCCGCGGCGGCGCGGTGCGGTGGGTCCGCGGAGCGAGCATCGCCGTCAGCTTCTTCACGAGCGCGGTACGGCCCGTGAAGTCGGCGACGTCGGCCGGCAGCTGCGCCGGCGAGACGGGGGCCGGCAGCGGTCCCTCTAAATTCAACGCCGTCATGAACGGCACGCTCGGCCGCCGGCTCGGCTGAGCCGGCGGCTGCGTCGGGGCGGCAGTGGGCGGCGGGGCCGGCTCGTCCACGGCCAGCAGCCGGTGGTGCAGGTCGCGCAGCTCGGAGCCGGGTTCGATGCCCAGCTCGTCCACCATCACCCGGCGGGTGTCGGTGTAGACCTGAAGCGCGTCGGCCCGGCGCCCGGACCGGGACAGCGCCTTCATGTGCAGCGCCCGCAAACGTTCGCGGACTGGGTGGGCCGAGGTCAGCGCGGCCAGCTCGGTGACGGCGGCGGTGTGCCGGCCCAGCGCCACCATCAGCTCCAGGCGCTCCTCCTGGACCCCCAGCAGGATCTCGCCCAGCCGCGCCCGCTCGATGACCGCGCCCGGGCCGGGGATGGCCGACAGGGGCTCGCCCTGCCACATCGCCAGCGCCTTGGCGTACCACTCGACGGAGTCGCGGGCGTTGCCCTCTTCCCGGTGCTGGCGGGCCTGCTCCAGCGTCTTCTCGAACTCACGCAGGTCGTAGCCGGCGGAGCCGACGGCCAGCGAGTAGCCGTTGCCGACCGAGCGCAGCACGCTGGCCTGGCCGCGGCGGGGCCGCTCCGGCTCCAGCACGCTCCGCAGCATCGAGACGTGGGTCTGCACGACCCCGTGCACGCTGGCCGGGGCCGACTCACCCCAGACGGCGTCGACCAGTTCGGACGCCGTGACCACCTGGTCGGCCCGGAGAAGCAGGGTCGCCAGGATGGCCTTGCGCTGCGGTGGCCCCAGGGTCAGCTCACGCTCACCACGCCACACCCGGACCGGGCCGAGCAGGGTGAACCGCAGGGGCTCGCTCGTGGTCGAGGTACTCGGCACGGTGCGATTGTGGCCGCCGCACGGGCCCATGGCCAAACATCGTGATCAGGTCCCCACCGATCGGCCCAAGACCGCGGCTAGATAACCCCAGCTCGCAGCGCGTAGGCGACCGCGTGCGGACGGTTGCGCAGACCGAGCCGGCTCATCACCGCATACACGACATTCTTGACGGTCCGCTCCGAGTACGAGAGCTTCTCCGCGATCTCCGCGGTGTCCCAGCCCTCGGCCATCAGCCGCAGCACGTCCACCTCACGCGGGGCCAGCCCCGAGGTGGTCAGGCCGCGCGGGCCGAGCACGTCCCGCTGGAGGCGCTCCACCTGCGAGAGCAGTTCGCCCAGCAGGTCGGGCGGGAGGTCGCCGCGGCCCCTCGCCGCGGCGACCACCGCGCTGGCCAGACGGTCGCCCGTGGCGTCCGCCCGGGGCAGCACACTCACCACCCGACACTCCACAGCGGCGAGCAGGTCGGCCTGGCGCAGCTCGTTGGTCACCAGCACGCACCGGGCCGAGGAGTTCTCGGTGAACCGGCGCAGCGCCGACATGACCTCGGACGTGACGACGTCGGCGCACACCACGAGCACGGCCGCCTCTCCGAACTGGCGCTCCCCCACCAGCTGGAATTCAGGACGTGCGCGCAGGTGACTGGCCACCCCGGCCAGGGTGATCGGGTCGCCCGCGTGGACCCCTACCCGAACTCGCTCCACCGCTGTTCCTCCTGTTTGGGATAACCCCCGTGATCCCTCCTGTCGCCGAGTGTGTCCGGCTCCACTTCTCGAACTCTTCACGGTGACTCCATGCCGTGAAGAGCTGCCCGATGCCCCCTTGTCAGGGTCCGGATCGGCGTGTACGCGACAGTACGTCGGACCCCGACAGAAAAATCCCAGTATCTGAACCGGGGCTTTCCCGGCCCCGGTGGCGCAACCCGCGTCCGTGCTGGGCCAAGGGGCCTGACCAGGTGGCGTAACACCACTGAAACATGTCCGTCATCGCCCGGAAATGGCTTCTCCGGACCGTTCGGCGTCATGGACCCGCAACCGCGACGGCCCCGGGCGGACCGGGCGAGGCAGATCGCCGACGCCCTGCGCCGGCAGGTGCTCGACGGCGACTTCACCGACGGCGTGCTGCCCGACGAGCGACTTCTCGGCCGGGAGTTCGACGCCACCCGCAACGCCGTGCGGGAGGCGCTGGAGCTGCTGCGGGCCGACGGGCTGATCGAGCGGTCGCCGGGCATCGGCACCGTGGTGGTGGCCCGCAAGTACCCGCACGGGCTGAACCGGCTGATGGGGCTGGCCGAGACGCTGCACGAGCACGGCGAGGTCAGCAACGAGGTGCGGACCTCGGGCGCGCTGGCCGCCACCGGCGTGATCGCCGACCGGCTCGGGTTGGAGACCGGGGCCGCAATCGTTTGCGTCGAGCGGCTGCGCCGGCTGAACGGGCTGCCGCTGTCGCTGGACCTCACCTACCTGCCGGCCGACGTCGGCGAGCCGCTGCTGGCCGAGGACCTCGTACACAACGACGTCTTCACGCTGCTGGAGCGGATCTGCGGGCAGCCGCTGGGCCGGGCCGAGATCGGCATGGAGGCGGTCAACGCCGACCCGCACGTGGCCGCCGTGCTCGACCTGCCGCGCGGCGGGGCGCTCCTGCTCGTGGAGCGGCTGACCCGGCTGGCCGACGGGCGCCCGGTCGATCTGGAGTTCATCCGGTTCCGCGGGGACCGGCTCACCATGCGCGCGGTGCTCGACCGATAAGTCGACTTCGACCGTAAAGAGGAGTTTCGCCATGGCTTTGGCGCCCAACCGGGCGGATGTCCCGGTCGTGATCGATGAGTCACTGTGCGTAAAGGGATGCCGACTCTGCGTCGACGTGTGCCCGCTGGACTCGCTGGCCATCAACCCGGAGACCGACGTGGCCTACATGCACGTGGACGAGTGCTGGTACTGCGGACCGTGCGCGGCGCGCTGCCCCACCGGGGCGGTCACTGTCAACATGCCTTACCTGATCCGGTGAGACGGGCCTGGCCGGCGCTGCTGCTGGCGTTGCTGTCCGCGTGCTCGGTGGCCTCCGGGGCGGCGTCGAACGTGGTCACCGTGGTGGTCGGCTACCAGTCCAAGACGATCAACACCGTCACCGCCGGGACGCTGCTGCGGGCCCAGGGCTACCTGGAGCAGCGGCTGTCGGAGCTGGGTCGTCGCACCGGCAAGGCGTACCGGGTCGACTGGCAGGACTACTCCACCGGCGCGCCGATCACCGCCCAGATGGTGGCCGGGAAGATCGACATCGGGTCGATGGGCGACTTCCCGCTGCTGATCAACGCCTCCCGGACCCAGGAGTTCGGCGACGGGCGGACCGCGCTGGTCTCGGCCACCGGCTACAACCTGCGCGGGGCCCTGAACATGGTGGTCGTCCCGTCCTCGTCGCCGGCCCACTCGCTGGCCGACCTGCGCGGCAAGCGGATCTCCACCAGCATCGGGTCGGCCGGCAACGGCACCACCGTGCGGGCGCTGTCCGGACTCGGCCTCGATCCCGACCGCGATGTGCAGATGATCAACCAGGACCCGGCGGTCGGGGCGTCGGCGCTGCGGGCCGGGGCGGTGGACGCGCTGGGGCAGTTCGTGGCGTGGCCGGGGCAGCTGGTGTTCGCCGGCCAGGCCCGGC
Source organism: Kutzneria sp. NPDC052558 (assembly GCF_044547355.1). Taxonomy (NCBI): domain Bacteria; kingdom Bacillati; phylum Actinomycetota; class Actinomycetes; order Pseudonocardiales; family Pseudonocardiaceae; genus Kutzneria; species Kutzneria sp. NPDC052558. Next base: position 151,379 of record NZ_JBIUAG010000018.1, on the reverse strand, counting down.
TGCTGTACGACGGCGCGGCGCTCAACCTGCCCACCTGGCACGGAGTTGTCGTGCGGCAGAAGTACGCGGCGTCGAATCCCGATGTGGTGCAGGCCTTTCTCCAGGCCCAGCTGGACGCCACCGCCTTCCTCAACGCTCACCCCATGGCGGCGGCCCAGAAGGTCGCCGCCGCCACCGGGCTCGCGCCGGAGGTGGTGTACCTCTACAACGGGCCCAACGGGCTGGTCACCTTCGACCCGACCCTGCGGCCGGACCTGATCTCCGCCCTACAGAAGGACATTCCTTTCCTACGCTCGATCGGCGGCATCAAGGGGCTGGACCTTTCCTCCTTTGTGGACACCAAGCCGCTGTCTTCGCTTGCGGTGCCGTCGGTTCATCGCCCCGTGAACGCCGGCGAGGTCTGGTTCGCCGGGGATTCGTCCACCGTCACGGCGTCGTCGCCGGACGCCCTGCTGCGCTTGATCCGTGACAGCTCGAAGAAGGTCCGCGCCGCCTACGTGGACGACGCTCTCACCGGCACGCGCTGGTTCGCCGACAAGTCGTACTGGGTGCACGGCAACGGATTACGCCCGTTCGACACCGAGGCCGAGGCGCGGGCCTACGTCTCGGCCCATCCCGGATCCCGAATCGTCGACTATCCCACCGCAGTGAGGCTGGCATGAGAAAACACCTGCTGCGCGGCGGTTCCCTGGTCGCCGCCCTGCTGTTATGGCAACTGCTGACAAGCCTGCACGTGAACTTCTGGCTGCACTTCGACCGGCTGCCGACGGTAGTGGACGTGGCCCGCGATCTGGGCTACCAGTTGCAGACCTCCCTGTACTACCAGGACTTGGGCGACAGCCTGGCCCGGATCCTGATCGGCTTCGCGCTGGCGGCGCTGGCCGGTGTGGCCATCGGCGTGGCCGTGGGGCGGTCGGCGCTGGCCGGCGACCTGGTGTCGCCGCCGCTGGAGGTGCTGCGGCCGATCCCGGCCATCGCCATGGTGCCCATCGCCATCCTGCTGTTCCCCAGCAACGAGCAAGGCATCGTCTTCATCACCTTCCTGGCCGCGTTCTTCCCGATCCTGGTGTCCACCCGGCACGCCGTCACCGCGCTGCCGGTGGTGTGGGAGGAAGCCGTGCGCACCATGGGCGGCAACGGCCGGCGGGTGCTGTGGAGCGTGGTGCTGCCGGGGGCGCTGCCCGGCGTGTTCTCCGGGCTGTCGGTCGGCATGGGCGTGGCGTGGATCTGCGTGATCTCGGCCGAGATGATCTCCGGCCAGTACGGCGTGGACTACCGAACCTGGCAGGCCTACACGGTTGTGGACTATCCCGGCGTGATCGTCGGCATGCTGACCATCGGGCTGCTGGGCTTCGGCAGCGCGGCGGCGGTGGAGCTGGTCGGCCGGCGCGTGACCCGTTGGCTGCCCAGGGAAGTGGAGCTCGCGCGATGATGCTGATCGAGGACCTGACCGTCGGCTACCGGGAAACCCCGGTGCTGCGAGGCATCGACCTCAAGATCGAGGGCGGCGAGATCCTGGTGCTCGTCGGCGGCTCCGGCTGCGGCAAGTCGACCGTGCTGCGCACCCTGGCCGGCCTGCACCGACCGTCGGGCGGCAGCATTTCCCTGGACGGCCGGCCGATCGTGCGCACCTCGTCCGAGCGGGCCCTGGTGTTCCAGGAGGACGGGCTGCTGCCGTGGCGCAGCGTCCGCCGCAATGTCGAGCTGCCGCTGGCGATTCGCGGCGTGCCAAGGACTTCCCGGCGCTCCCAGGCCCTGTCGTGGATCGAACGCGTCGGCCTCGGCGGCTACGCCGACCACCTGCCCCGCGAGCTGTCCGGCGGCATGCGGCAGCGGGTTCAGCTGGCCCGCACCCTGGCCAGCGGGCCGCGGGTGATCCTGGCCGACGAGCCCTTCGGCGCGCTGGACACCCAGACCCGGCGGGCCATGCAGCTGCTGCTGGTCGACGTCTGGTCGCAGCAGCCGACCACCATCGTCTTCGTCACCCACGACGTGGACGAGGCCGTGTTCCTCGGCGACCGGGTCGCGGTGCTCGGCGACCGGTCCCTGAAGTCCATTGTGGACGTTCCCGTGCCACGCGGCGACGGCGACAACTCCGCCGCCCGCACCGAGATCCTGGCCGCCCTGGGGAGCACCTCGTGACCGAACGCCGTGAACTGAGCTGTGACGTGCTGGTGATCGGCGGCGGCACCGCCGGCACCATGGCCGCCATCTCCGCCGCCGAGCACGGCGCTTGCGTGCTGCTGCTGGAAAAGGCCCACGTGCGGCACTCCGGGGCGCTGGCCATGGGCATGGACGGCGTCAACAACGCCGTGATTCCCGGCAAGGCCACCCCCGAGGACTACGTCGCCGAGATCACCCGGGCCAACGACGGGATCGTCAACCAGCGCACCATCATGCAGACCGCCACCCGGGGCTACGACATGGTGCGGCGGCTGGAGGGCTACGGCGTCAAGTTCGAGAAGGACTCCTACGGCGAGTACGCCGTGCGGCGGGTGCACCGCTCCGGCAGCTACGTGCTGCCGATGCCCGAGGGCAAGGACGTCAAGAAGGTCCTCTACCGGGTGCTGCGCGAGAAGCGCATGCGGTCCCTGGTCACCATCACCAACCGGGTCATGCCCGTCCGCGTCCTGACCTCGGCCGGCCGGGCCGTCGGCGCCGTCGGCTTCGACACCCGCTCCGGCGAGTTCGTCACCGTGTCGGCTCGCACTGTGGTGCTGGCGACCGGCCCGTGTGGACGGCTGGGCCTGCCGGCCAGCGGCTATCTCTATGGCACGTACGAGAATCCCACCAACGCCGGCGACGGCTACGCCATGGCCTACCACGCCGGGGCCGAGCTGTCCGGCATCGAGTGCTTCCAGATCAATCCGTTGATCAAGGACTACAACGGGCCCGCCTGCGCCTACGTCGCCAATCCCTTCGGCGGCTACCAGGCCAACGCTGCCGGCGATCGTTTTGTCGACTGCGACTACTGGTCCGGCCAGATGATGGCCGAGGTCGCCCGGGAGATCCACTCCGAGCGGGGTCCCGTCTACCTCCGGCTTTCCCACCTTCCCGAGGAGTCCGTCCGGGCCCTGGAAGGCATCCTGCACACCACCGAACGCCCCACCCGCGGCGCCTTCCACGCCGGTCGGGGCCACGACTACCGCACCCATGACGTCGAGATGCACATCTCCGAGATCGGCCTGTGCGGCGGCCATTCCGCCTCCGGGGTCTGGGTCGACGAGCATGGCCAGACCACCGTCCCCGGCCTCTACGCCGCCGGCGACCTCGCCTGCGTGCCCCACAACTACATGATCGGCGCCTTCGTCTTCGGCGACCTCTCCGGCGCCCACGCCGCCTCGGTGGACGCCCCCCGCGTTCCCCTGCCGGAGGACCAGATCTCCGCCGCCCACGAGCTCATCTACCGTCCACTGTCCAATCCGGACGGTCCGCCCCAGCCTCAGGTCGAGTACAAGCTCCGCCGCCTCGTCAACGACTACGTCGCCCCGCCCAAGAGCTCCAACCGCCTCGAGATCGCCATCGAGCACTTCTCCCGCATGCGCACCGAGATCGCCGCCATGGGCGCTCGCACTCCCCATGAGCTCATGCGCTGCGTCGAGGTCACCTTCATCCGCGACTGCGCCGAGATGGCCGCTCGGAGTTCTCTGGTCCGCACCGAGTCCCGCTGGGGCCTCTACCACGACCGTCTCGACCACCCGTCCCGTGACGACGAGACCTGGTTCGCCCACCTCAACCTCCGCCGGGCCGCCGACGGCGCCATGGAGTTCCTCCGCCGCCCCGTCGCGCCGTATCTGGTCCCCGTCCCCGAATTCCCCTCGCCGGTCGGCGGTCCCGCCACCCTCATCGCCCGCCACGTCCCCGCTTCCTTCGCCCCCGCTTCGCTTTCCCCCCGCCCTTCCCGCTCCGCCGGCGCTTCCCCCGACCTCGTCGCCCTCCTCGCCTTGGCCGACGCCTCCCCTTCCCTCGCCGATCTCCGCCCCTACCTCGCCAGCCCGGTGGAGGAGGTCCGCGTCACCGCCGTCACCACCCTCACCGAGACCACCCCCACCGGCTTCCCCCTGGCGCTGGCCGAGTCCTTCGACGACCCCGCCCCCGCTGTGCGTCTGGCCGCCGCCGCCGGCCTGCGGGAGCTGGTGGAGGTTGTCGAAGGTTCGGAGCAGTTGGCCGCCCGGCTGCTCCGCGCCGTCCACAACGCCGAGCCCGCCGTCCGGGCCACCGCCCTCTATCTCCTGCGGTCCCTACGCCTCGGCTCCCGGGACGCCTTCGCCGCGGCCCTCCTCGACCCCGAGCCCGCGGTCCGCATCGAGGCCGTGCACGGCCTCGTCTCCCTCTCCGCCTCCGGGCCCCTCGCCTCGGCCGCCGCCGACTCCTCCCGCGAGGTCCGCATCGCCGTCGCCCGCGGCCTGGGCTCCATCGCCGACACCGCAGCCAACGCCGCCCTGGTCCCCTTGGCCACCGATCCCGACCCTCTGGTCCGCGCCGCCGCCCTCGCCTCCGGCGCCGACACCCTGCGGCCCCACGCCGCCGACGCCTTCACCGACGAGGCCTGGCAGGTCCGCGAGGCCGCCACCGCCCTCGCCGACACCGGCCACCTGCTCGCCGCCGTCGCCGACCCCCACCCCAACGTCCGCCGCGCCGCCGTCCGCGCCCTCGGCCAGCTCCCTGCCTCCGCCGAGGCCATCACCGTCCTCACCGAAGCCCTCGCCGATCCCGACGCCGACGTCCGCGCCTACGCCCGCCACGCCCTGCGCTAGTACTCGAGGGACAGCACGGTCAGCACATCCTCGGCCAGGAACAGCCGGGCCCGTCCGGTGCTGGGCACCTCGGTCAGCACCCCGGCCTCGACCAGCTTCTGCACATTGAGGGTCGCGGCACGGTGGGTAACCCCCAGCACCTTCGCGGCCCGGCCGATGGTCATCGCCGGCGTCTCGAACAGCGCGTCGACCAGACGCGGCGCCAGGCTGGACGACCGGAGCCCGGTCACCCGGCCGCGGAGGTCCTCCCGCAGGCCCTGCAACGCGTGCGCACGGCGCAACGCGTCGCCGGCCTGGTTCGCCACCACGTCGAGGAAGAAGGAGATCCATCCCTTCCAGTCACCGTCGATCGTCACGGCCAGCAGCCGCGCGTAGTACTCGTCCCGCCGCGGCTCCAGGTAGGCCGACAGGTCCAGCAGCGGCCCGGGAAGGAGCCCCCATTCGACCAACAGCAACGCGACCAGCAGCCGGCCGACCCGGCCGTTGCCGTCGATGAACGGATGGATGGCCTCGAACTGGTAGTGCAGACAGGCGATCGTGACGAGTGGCGGCAGGTCGTGGTCGGCGTGCAGGTGCTTCTCGAACGCGTCGAGGCACTCCCACAACCGCTCCGGGGGCGGCGGCACATAGGTGGCGGTGTCCAGCACACAGCCCGGCGGCCCGATCCAGTTCTGAGTCCGCCGGAAGTCTCCGGGTGTGGCGTAGCCGCCGCGCACGCCGGACAGCAGGATCTCGTGGGCCTCGCGCAGCAGCGGCAGGCTCAGCGGCAGCCGGCGGTCCGGGTCGAGCACATGCTCGACCGCCGCGACGTAGTTGTAGACCTCGGCGACGTCGTCGGCCTTCGCCGCGGCCGGCGCGACCTCGTAGCGCACCAGATCGGAGAGGGTGGCCTGCGTGCCCTCGATCCGACTGGACAGCACGGCCTCCCGCCGGAGCATGGTCTGCTCGAGCAGGTACGGGTTCGGCAGCGTGCGACCGACCCCGGCGAGCTGACCGAGCGCCCGGTCCGCGGTCGAGAGCCGGCGCACCAGCGCGGTGTCGAAGTCCACCTCGGGCGGCAGCTTGGGTGGCACGAAGGCCAGGTAGCCGCGCTCGGCCGGCACGACGTGCTCCCGCTGCCGGCCGCTGAACGACTCGATCAACACCGCTACCCACCCCCAACTCCGTACCACAATGATACCTGGAGCCGGTTAAGTATCACGTCACCCGACGAAGTGATACCTCTGTAGCACTCAACCCGCCCGAGTGATACCAGAAAGGCTTTTCCGTATCACTCAGGCGGGTCGGATCAGAGCTTCACCAGGGGAACGCCGCCGATGAGCATGAGGCGGACGGTGCCGGCGGAGCCGAAGTCGATGGTGGCGGTGGCGCGGGGGCCGGAGCCGTCGGTGGCGACGACGGTGCCGAGGCCGTACTTGTCGTGGTTGACGCGGTCGCCGACCTCGAGCTCGAGGGTGGGGGTGTTCTGCCAGCCCTTGGCGAAGGCAGGGGTGCCGCGGGAGGAGGACTCGCCGAACGAGGAGGAGCGGCGGCCCCAGGTGGTGGTGACGGTGGGGGCGGCGCGCTCGGGCTCGACGCGGCGCCACTCGACGAGGTCGGCCGGAATCTCGCCGAGGAAGCGGGACTCGGGGTTGGCGGCGGGCTGGCCCCACGCGGACCGGATCAAGGCCCGGGACAGGTAGAGGCGCTCACGGGCCCGGGTGATGCCGACGTAGGCCAGCCGGCGCTCCTCGGCCAGCTCGGCGGGGTCGCCCAGCGCCCGGGAGTGCGGGAAGACCCCGTCCTCCCAGCCGGTGGAGAACACGACGGGGAACTCCAGGCCCTTGGCGGTGTGCAAGGTCATCAGCGTGACGACGCCGTCGTCCGAATCGGGCACGGAGTCGGAGTCGGCGACCAGGGAGACCCGCTCCAGGAAGGCGTCCAGGCTGTTGACCGGCACGGGATCCGGATCGGCCTCGTCGACCTCGGGCAGGTTGAACTGGGTGAACTCCCGGGCCACGGTGATGAGCTCGGTCAGGTTGTCCAGCCGGGAGGCGTCCTGCGGATCGTCGCTGGCCTCGAGCTCGCCCCGATAACCGGTGACGTCGAGCACCTGGTCGAGGATGTCGCCGACGTCCTCGCCCCGCTCCACGGCCTGGTGCAGCTCGTCGAGCATGGCCACGAAGCCGGCGATGGCGTTGCGGGAGCGGGGATTGAGCAGCGCGACCTTGCCGGCGGCGGCCTCCCGCAGCGCGGTGGCGAAGCCGATGCGCTGCTGCTCGGCGTGCGCGGAGACGCAGGCCTCGGCCCGGTCCCCGATGCCGCGCTTGGGCACGTTGAGGATGCGCCGAAGGCTGACGGCGTCGTCAGGATTGGCCAGCACCCGCAGGTAGGCCAACGCGTCCCGAACCTCGCGCCGCTCGTAGAAGCGGACGCCGCCGACGACCTTGTAGGGCAGCCCGAGTCGGATGAAGATCTCTTCAAAGACCCGGGACTGGTTGTTGGTGCGGTAGAACACGGCGATGTCGCCGTTGGTGAAGTCGCCCGCGTCGACCAGCCGGTCGATCTCGCCGGCCACGAAGCCGGCCTCGTCGTGCTCGTTGTCGCCGACGTAGCCGACGATCTTCTGCCCGTCCCCGGCGTCGGTCCACAGCCGCTTGTCGCGGCGGTTGGGGTTGCGGGCGATCACGGCGTTGGCGGCGCTCAGGATGGTCTGCGTGGAGCGGTAGTTCTGCTCCAACAGAATGGTGCGCGCCTGCGGGTAGTCCCGCTCGAACTCGACGATGTTGCGGATGGTCGCGCCACGGAAGGCGTAGATGGACTGGTCGGCGTCGCCGACCACGCACAGCTCGCCCGGGGCGACGCCGCCCTCGCCGGTGCCGACCAGCTCACGCACCAGGGTGTACTGCGCGTGGTTGGTGTCCTGGTACTCGTCGACCATCACGTGCCGGAACCGCCGCCGGTAGTGCTCGGCCACGTCCGGGAACCGCTGGAGCAGCTCGACCGAACGCATGATGAGGTCGTCGAAGTCCATGGCGTTGGCCAGGCCCAGCCGCTGCTGGTAGGACTCGTACACCTCGGCGACCCGGCGCTCCAGGTCGTTGGCCGCCCGGTCCTTGGCCGTCTCGGCGTCCACCAACTCGTTCTTGAGGTTGGAGATGTGCACGGCCAGCGTGCGCGCCGGATAGCGCTTGGGGTCCAGGTCCAGGTCGCGGGCCACCAGGGTGACCAGGCGGCGGGAGTCGTCGCTGTCGTAGATGGTGAAGTTGGACGACATGCCCAGGGTCTTGGCCTCGCGGCGCAGCAGCCGCACGCACATGGAGTGGAAGGTCGACACCCACATCGCGTTGGCCCGCCGGCCGACCAGGCCGGAGACCCGCTCCTTCATCTCGGCCGCGGCCTTGTTGGTGAAGGTGATCGCCATGATCTCGCCGGGGTGCACGCCGCGCGCCGCCAACAGGTAGGCGATGCGGCTGGTCAGCACCTTGGTCTTGCCGGAGCCGGCGCCGGCCACCACGAGCAGGGGGGAGCCGGCGTGCACGACCGCTTCGCGCTGCTGCGGGTTCAGGCCCTCCAGCAACGCGTCGGGACCGGTCGCCCGCACCGGCGGATTCGTGGGCAGATCGAACAGAGCGCTCATCGCCACCAACGCTACCCGGCCCCACCGACAGTCCCGTCACGGACGGGTCGACGCGACGCCGCCCGCTGTGCCAGACTGCCTCCATGTGCGCTCGCCAGTACGAGTTTTTCTACGGGAACCGGACTCCGGCTCCCGTGGTCGCGTAGCGCCAGACGACCACCGCAGAAGCCCCGGAGTCCTCGGACCCGGGGCTTCCGTGTGCCGGGTCCGGCTCTCCGAACCAGCACGGAGGACACCAACGTGAGCACGCCAGTCAGCGACCAGCCGAGTCAGGACGCGGACGCCACCCCCGACATCCCCTCGCTGCGCACCGAGATCGACCACCTGGACGCCGAGATCATCCGGCTGGTCAGGCGCCGGGCCGAGGTGTCGGCCATCGTCGGCAAGGTCCGGATGGCCAACGGCGGCACGAAGATCGTGCACAACCGGGAGATCGACATCCTGGCCCGCTACCGCGACGGCCTCGGCCCCGAGGGCAACGACATCGCCCTGATCCTGCTGCGCATGGGCCGCGGCCCCTTGGGAAGGTGACGGTCGGAGACGGCCGCCAACCGCGGAGAGCGCGAGGCCCCGCCGGTGCTTCGCCCGGTTGCTGGATTTCGCCCGCCGCCACCCGACGCAACCACCCACCCGAGCCCGATGCGGCGGGCTAAATCCAGCAAGGGCGAGGCACCGGCTACCCGGGGGCCGAGCCCCGCGCGGAACGCGCGGCAAGAACACAGTGCCGGCTACCCGGGGGCCGAGTCCCGCGCGGAACGCGCGGCAAAAACACAGCACCGGCTACCCGGGGGCCGAGCCGCGACGCCGAAGGCGGCGCCACAAACACAGCCCTGAGTCGGTCTCCGGGATGTCACCGATGCCGTGCGGGCGGGAACCGCGCACACTGGGGGCATGGAGTTCATCGCCGTCATCATCGCCCTGGCCAGTCTCGTGGCCGCGGTCGGCTACGACGGATACCTGTTCGTGCTCGGGTCGGCGGCCAGCCGCCGGGCCGGCGGCGCGCCGATCGCCCAATGGGTGCGGTCGCGCTGGCCGCAGGCCGGCATCATCACCGTGGCCTCGCTGCTGGCGCTGCTGATGGCCACCGGCAGCCTGTTCTTCGAGATCATCGCGATCATCGTGGCGGTCGGCGCGGGCGGCACGGCGCTGCGCGGGCTCCAGGACGCCCGCAAGCAGCTGGGCAGTGGCAGCGACCAGTAGTCACGGCCCTCACTCGACCGGGTGTAACCCGGCGCGGGAGTGGGACCAGCGCCGCTCGGCCCGCCTTCACGCCCTACCCTGAGGTCTTCTGACGGGGTGATTCCACCCTGGACCGGTCCAGACCGGAATCCCGCGTCAGAAGGGAAACCCGGGAGGGTCTTAGGGGTATGAGCGGCGAGGCAGGGCGGGCGGAGCAGGGGCGTCACCGGCGGTCGTCGTCCGCGCCGCCGCACCTGACGCCCCGCAGCGGCCTGCGCCCGGCCCACGCCAAGCCGGTGCTGTTGCGCCCGAGCGACGAGCCGACGATCCCGCTGCCGGCGGTGCCGGCGATCGATATCGACCCGGTGCTGGACACCGATCCGGTCGGGCTGCGCAAGTTCGACCTGGGCACGGTGCCAGCCTCGGTCACGCCGCCGCGCACCTGGCGCCGGGCGGCCTGGTTCTCGGTGGGCTCGTCGGCCGCGGCGCTGATCGCGCTGGTGGTCGTGGCCACGCTGCTGGTCGGCCCGTCCCGGATGCGCACGCAGATCGAGTCGTTCCCGGGCAATCCCTTCCAGGTGCCGCTGCCGACGACCACGGACGTCCCGACGCGGCTGCTGCCGCCGGGGGCGCCGACCGCGGTCGCGGCCACCGACGGCAACTCCACGGCCGGGCCGCGCACGACCGGCCACGCGCCGACCTCGGCCTCGAGCCCGCAGGGCGGCCCGACCCACACCAGCGCCCAGCCGACGATCACCACCGTGACCGGCGTGACCGACCCGGTCGTCGACCCGGGCAAGATCGCCCAGCAGACCCAGCACTTCTTCGCCGCGGTCACGTCCAACGTCGGCGAGGCCTACCAACTGACCTCGGGCGCGCTCAAGGCCGACGGCGAGGCGGCGCTGCAACATCGCTACCAGGACGTGGCCTCGGTGCAGGTGCAGGGCATCACCATCGATCCGGGCAAGGGCATCACCATCAACACGGTGCTGGTCACGCACAAGGACGGCACCACCAACTCGGAGCAGCACGTGCTGGCCTTCACCCCGGGCACGTTGCCGCTGATCAGCGAGGACACGCCCGTCAACGGTTGACGGAATGAAAACCTCTCCAGCCACGTTCATTCCTTCGAGTGAAGGTGTCTAGCCACGGCCCGCTCGAAGCGGTGAACTCTGCGCCAGAACTGGCCCGCACCGGCTCGATCCCGGTACGAGTGCACCTACCCAACTCGGCTTCGGTTCCTACGAGGAGACGTCCGTGGAGCGTCCTGCTGGCGGCAGGCGGCACAGCCGCGGCGGTTCGGTCAGCGTGGCCGACCTGATCCGGCGGCAGCCGGGCTCGGTGCGCATCATGTCGCCGGAGGAGGCCGCCACCGACGGGCTGCTCGGCGATCTGCTCGGCGGCAACGGCCTGCCCGACGACAGCGATCCGCGCACCAGCACGGCCCTCAAGCTGCTGGGCGTGCTGGTCGGCGTGATCACACTGGCCGGCACCATCACCGCCGCATCCATGATCACCGGCGACTCCCGGCCGGCCCGCGCGGCGCTGGTGACCGCGCCCCGGCCGCAGGCGCTGTCCGGGACGGGCGCCCTGATGCCGGACGTGCTGGCCACCCAGGTGGCCGGAAACACGGTGCTGGCCGCGCCGCTGAGCGCCGGACCCACCACCGAGTCGCCCGCCGCCACCTCCACGAGCACGACCGTCAGCCCGCGGGCGCTGGCGGCCAATCCGGTGCCCAGCGCGGTGGACGTGGTCCGTGACTTCTATAAGACAGTGGCCGAGAACCCCCGGAACGCGCTGTCCATGATCGGCGGCACGCTGGCCGACCTCGACCCGACCGGATTCATCCGGTCCTGGTCCGCGGTGCGGGCCGTGCGGGCGGAACGGATCGAGGCCCAGCCGGACGGCACGGTGCTCGGCGTGATCGGCATCCAACAGGCCGATGGTGACTGGCTGCATGTGGAGCAACTACTGCGGGTGGACGGCGGCAGTCAGCCCAAGATCATCGACGCGCAGGTGCTGTCGGCCCAGCAGGGCTGAGCCGAGCGGGTGCCGATCGTGGTCCGCGGGCGCGTCCCGGGCGTTGCGGCCCGGAGGTCACAGGTGGGCATCGAAACAACAACTAGCCGTACACCACTAGGCCGTTTGGCCGATTAAGCCTGCGCTAAGTAGCTCAATTCGTCGCACCTTCTAACCCAAACTGGTGACGCCTCTCCTCTGATCCGGTATCAAAACCACGGTCAGTGATCCGACGGAGAGGTGACGCGACGGTGTACGAGGACTCGACGAGGGTGGGCACGACCACGGCCACCCGGCAGATCCCCGTGTCCGAGCTGCTCGCTCGCCATCGCGGCGAGCAGGCGCCTTCCCGCCCGGAGTGGACGGCCCCGGCCCCCACCGCGTGCGAGACCACGGACGTCATTCCGGTGGTGCAGGACGACTACTACTCGCCCGAACCGTATCCCGCCACGGGTTATTCCGAGGCGTACGAGTACGTGGAGGAGCGCGCCGACGACGTGCGCCCCTTCGTCGGGGTGAACGCCGACACCGACCAGTTCCCGATGCCGGTGCTGCACGAGGTCGAGGGCGAGCAGACCCTGCTCGCGCCGCTCGACGTCGAGGCCATGGACGCCGAGCGCGCCGCCGCCAAGGCCGCCGCCCGCGCCGCCGAGCCGGAGCGGACCGAGCTGGTCGATGCGCCCACGGTCCAGACGCCGTCCTGCGACGACACCCCCAGCCGTGAGATCTACATCCGCGAGCTGCTGCGCCGCGAGGGCCGCCTGCCCCGCGAGCAGCGCCGCAAGCAGGCCCCGAAGATCGCCGCCGCGGCCGCGGGCGTCGCGGCCCTGTGCGGCGCGGTGGCGGCCAGCATCGTGCATGTCCAGAACGCCGACACCAACCAGAACTCGGCCAACGGCAACGGCGTGCCGCTGACCGTCGTCGACGGCGGCGGCCCGCGCGGCCAGGCCCTCGACGCCCCGCTCGCGCCCCGGGGCACCGAGCAGGTCACCACGGACAGCAGCACCCCCGGCGGTTCGACGTCGACCGACAAGCACGCGGCCCCGCCGCGGGTGGCCCCGTACGTGACGGCCAGCCAGCAGGCGCAGAACGGCGCCGGCGCGACCTCGACCACGACGCCTCCGCCCACCACCACGTCGACGACACCGCCCAGCTCGTCGACCCCGTCGGGCACCACGGCGCCCTCCCCGACGGCGGGCAACGGCAACAACTCGACGTCGCCCAGCACCCCCAGCAACACCAACGCCAGCCCAGGCAGCAACAACACGCCGCCGTCGTCCACCCCCCAGTCGCCCGGCCTGCTCGACGGCCTGGTCGGAACGATCTCCGGCATCCTGGGCTGAGCTGCGGCAAGTCCGCCAAACGGGTGACGCTCATCGAGGCGTGGAATACTGGCCGGCGAGTTGAGTGGCGTGTCACAACGCACGGTCGGATTGACCGGGTACTGACAGGGTGACCCCCTAACCTGGGGTACCCGTCCCGCCGGATGGACGGCGGGCCGCGCCTGCCGCCGACCAGCGCACCGAGGAGAGACTGCACCCGTGACTGACGACGGTCGTCTGGTCGCTGGCCGGTACCGGCTGACCAACCGGATCGGCAGCGGCGCGATGGGCGTGGTGTGGACCGCACGCGACGAGCGGCTGCACCGCACGGTCGCGGTCAAGCAGTTGCTGCTCAACAGCAGCATGAGCGCCGCCGAGTCGCACGAGGCCAAGCAGCGCGCCATGCGCGAGGGCCGGATCGCCGCCCGGTTGCAGCATCCGCACGCGATCGCCGTCTACGACGTGGCCGAAGAAGACGGCAATCCGTGGCTGATCATGGAGTACCTGCCGTCCCGGAGCCTGTCGGCGATCCTGGCCGAGCGGGGCACCATGCCGCCGCAGGAGGCCGCCCGGGTGCTGGCCCAGGCCGCGATGGCGCTGGACGCCGCGCACGCCGCCGGCATCGTGCACCGGGACATCAAGCCCGGCAACATCCTGATCGGCAACGACGGCACGGTGAAGATCACCGACTTCGGCATCTCCCGGGCCACCGGCGACGTCACCGTCACCGCCACCGGCATGCTCGCCGGCACCCCCGCCTACCTGGCCCCCGAGGTGGCCAAGGGCTACGACCCCGGGCCGCCCTCGGACGTCTTCTCGCTGGGCTCCACCGTGTACGCCGCGGTCGAGGGCGAGCCGCCGTTCGGCCTGAACGAGAACACCCTGGCCCTGCTGCACCTGGTGGCCGCCGGCGTGGTCAACCCGCCGCGGCAGGCCGGCCCGCTGCACGCGCTGCTGATGCGCCTGCTGGCCGCCGACCCCAAGGAGCGCCCGACCATGCGGCAGGCCCACGAGGGCCTGTCCGCGGTGGCCGCCGGCCGGCCCGTGCCGCCGGCGCTGCTGGGTCCGTCGGCCGCGCCCACGTGGCGCGTGAACCAGCCGCCCGCGCCCGGCACCACCCGCCAGATCCAGCCGCCCCTGTCCGTCGGCCCCGGCCCCACCCGGCTGGACGCGCGGCCCTTCGACCGCCAGCCCCAGCCGCAGCCGACCCGGGTCGGCGCGCCGATGGGCGCCGGGATGATGGGCTCCGGCCCGAACACCCGGCCGCCCGGTCTCAGACCGGGGGAGCAGTCCATCCCGCCCGCGGCCGCCAAGACCAGCAGCAAGCGCCCCATGGTGCTGGCCGTGCTGGCCGTCGTCGCCGCCGCGGTCGTCGGCATCCTGGTGGCCAGCGCCATCTCCAACTCCGGCGGCCGCGCCAACGCCGGGCAGAACACCGCCGCGCCGCCGACGCAGACCGTGGACGACACGCCGGCGCAGACCACCGCCGCGCCCACGACCACACAGAAGACCACCAGCAGCACCACCACGACCACGACGACCACAACCACGACCACCACCTCGGCCGGGCCCAGCCCGAGCGACCTGGTGCACGCCGTGCAGGGCTACTTCGAGCTGCTGCCGGACAACACCTCCGAGGCCTTCCAGCACCTCACGCCGAACATGCAGGCCAGCTCCGGCGGCGCGGACGGCTACCGCGCGTTCTGGTCCGGCGTCGACGAGGTCAAGGCGACCAAGGTGACCGCGGCCGGCAAGGACCGGGTCAGCGCCGTGGTGACGTACAAGAACAAGGACGGCTCCACCAGCAAGGAAGCCGACATCTTCACCCTGGTCCAACAGGACGGCGCCCTCCTCATCGACGCCCAGTCCCGCCAACCCCTCCCCAACTGACTTCACGCTTGGAAGGGGGCTTTCCTCCACTCGGAGTGGAGGAAAGCCCCCTTCCAAGCGTCAGTTGACGCTCTCGGCGGCGGTGCGGAGGCAGCGGATGAGGGCGGCGGTGGCCGGCTGGTCGGCGGTGAACTCGGGCACGGCGGCGTAGATGCGGCGGATGGGCTCGGGCTTGCCGACCGGCCGGACCACGATGCCCGGGGTGAGCGTGGCCAGGCCGAGGCGGGGGATCATGCTGATGCCCAGGCCGGCGGCGACGAAGCCCTGAGCGGTGGTGTAGTCGTTGCACTGCAAGGAAAAGCTCGGGCTGAAGCCGGCGGAGGCGCAGGCGTCGAGCAGGATCTGGCGGCAGGTCCAGCTGGAGGCGGCGTAGTGCTCGTTGTCCACCCACGGCTCGCCGGCCAGGTCGGACAGATCGAGAATCTCCTTGTCGGCCAACGGATGCCCGTGCGGCAGCACGGCCGAGTACGGGTCGTCGAGCAGGTGCACGAGCTGGATTCCGTGCAGCGGCGGCTTCTTCTCGTCGGCGACGACCACAATGGACGCATCGGCGCGGCCGGCGGCGGCCTCGTGGATGGGATCCAGCGGCTCCACGTTGGCCAGGTCGAGCTGCACGTCCGGATGCAGCTTGCGGAACTCGGCCACGGCCTGCGGCACCAGGGCGGCGCCGGCGGTGGAGAAGTAGCGCACGCGCAGCGTGCCGGTGCGGCCCTCGCGCAGGTCGGCCAGGGCCCGCTCGGCCTCGGCCAGGTTGTCGGCGATGGTGGCGGCGTGGTCGGTGAGCAGCTTGCCGGCGGCGGTCGGCTGCACACCGCGGCCGACCTTGGCCAGCAGCGGCAGCCCGGCCTCCCGTTCCAGCACGGAGATCTGCTGGCTGATGGCCGAGGGCGTGTAGCCCAGATTGGTCGCCGCCGCGGTGATGGATCCACTGGTCACCACCGCCCGCAGCACCTGCATCCTGCGCACGTCGAGCATGCCCGTATTCTACAGGTCAGCTTAAAGGTTCTGAAGTTTATTTCACTTGTTCTGATGCTTCGCGTCCCGCAAGCTCATCGTGTGACGACTCCGGGAAGCCTCTTTCGACTCGTTTCGCTCGCCCTGATCTGGGGTTCGAGCTTCCTGTGGATCAAGCTGGGCCTGGCCGCGCTCTCGCCGTCCCAGATGGTTTTCGCCCGGGTGGCGCTGGGCGCGCTCGTGCTGTGCACGATCGCGTTGGCCCGCCACACGCCGCTGCCGCGCGGCCGCCGGATGTGGGGCCACCTCGTCGTGTACGTGTTCTTCGCCAACGTGCTGCCGTTCACGC
Organism: Kutzneria sp. NPDC052558; assembly: GCF_044547355.1. Classification (NCBI taxonomy): domain Bacteria; kingdom Bacillati; phylum Actinomycetota; class Actinomycetes; order Pseudonocardiales; family Pseudonocardiaceae; genus Kutzneria; species Kutzneria sp. NPDC052558. The sequence continues at coordinate 135,290 of NZ_JBIUAG010000018.1, read as the reverse complement.
TGTTCGCGATCGGGGAGCAGACCGTCGACTCCGGGCTCACCGGCGTCATCAACTCGACCACGCCGCTGTGGGCGGTGCCGTGCGTGTTCCTGTTCGGCGGCGTCCGCCGGCTCGGCCTGAACACGATTCTGGGTGTGGTGGTCGGCTTCGGCGGCGTGCTGCTGATCTTCTCGCCATGGCAGGCCACCGGCGTCAACCTGGGCGGGGCGGCGGTCTGCCTGGTCGCGGCGGCCAGCTACGGCGTCGGCGTGGTCTACGCCGGCCGTTTCCTGGCCAACAAGGGCGTCGCGCCCGGCGGCCTGGCCGCCGCCCAGATGCTCACCGCCACCGTGATGAGCGCGCTGGTGCTGCCGTTCAACGGCCTCCAGCCGATCACCTTCGACGGGCCGGCGCTGCTGGCGGTGGTCGTGCTGGGTGTGTTCGGCACCGGCTTCGCCTTCCTGCTCCAGCACGCCCAGATCGCCAACGAGGGCCCGACCGCCGCGTCCATGGTGGCCTACCTGCTGCCGGTGGTCTCGGTGCTGCTCGGCGTGATCTTCCTACACGAGGCGCTGACCCTGCACGAGATCGCCGGCATGGTGATCGTGCTGGTCGGTGTGGGCCTGACCAGGCTCAAGGCCCGCAGGCCCGCGGTCGAACCGGTCGAGCGGCGCCAACCCGAGACCGTTTGAACCGGGCGCTCCCCGGATCCGTTGGCTGGGATGGGAACGGATTCGGGGAGCGTGGGCATGCTGTGGGCAGTGGTCATCGGGTCAGTGATCGTCGCGGGGCTAGCCGTGTTCTGGCACCCGCGCAAGGGCGTGCACAGCGGCGGCGGCCCGGAGGGCACGCACACCGTCGCGCACGTCATCGACACCCTGGAGCTGGAGCTGGAGAACTACGGCCGTCACACCAAGCGGCGGTCGGTGGCCCAGCGGGACAGCTCGTACCTGTTCGAGAGCTGAGTCTTGCGCAGCACGCTGGACACGTGCGTCTCCACCGTCTTCACGGAGATGAACAGCTCGGAGGCGATCTCCTTGTACGCGTAGCCCCGGGCCAGTAAGCGCAGCACCTCGCGCTCGCGCGGGGTCAGCAGGTCCAGCTCGGGGTCGGCGATCGGGGCCGCCCCGGGCCGCTCGGAGAAGGCGTCCAGCACGAAGCCGGCCAGCCGCGGCGAGAACACCGCGTCGCCCTCGGACACCCGGCGCACCGACTGGGCCAGCTCCTGGCTGGAGATGGTCTTGGTGACGTAGCCGCGGGCCCCGCCGCGGATGACCGCGATGACGTCCTCGGCGGCGTCGGACACCGACAGGGCCAGGAACACCACCGACGGGTTGGCCGGCCGGACCCGGCGCAGCACCTCGGCCCCGCCGCCGTCGGGCATGTGCACGTCCAGCAGCACGACGTCCGGGTGGTGGTGCGCGATGCCGGCGACCGCCTCGCCGACCGAGCCGGCCTCCCCGACCACCTCGACGTCCTCGCCGTGCGCGGCCAGCTCGGCCCGCACCCCGGCCCGGAACAGCGCGTGGTCGTCGACCAGGAACACCCGCACCGGCTTGCGCTGCTCGTCCTGCGGAGTCGTCACGCCTTGGCCTCCTTCTTGCGGGGCATCTCCAGCTGCACCTCGGTGCCCTCCCCCGGTGACGTGCGGAGACGGAGCGTGCCGCCGTGCCGGTCCATTCTGCCCCGAATCGAGTCCGCGAGCCCGTGCCGGTCGGTCGGCACCTGCTCCGGGTCGAAGCCCTTGCCCCGGTCCCGCACGAACACGGTCACCGTGTCCGGCTCGATCTCGGCGTACACGCTGACCTCGCCGACGCCGGAGTGCTTGGCCGAGTTGACGATCGCCTCGCGGGCGGCCTGCACCAGCGCGGTCAGCTTCACGTCCATCGGGCAGTCGCCCACCACCACCTGCGAGACCTTCACGTCGAAGGTGTCCTCGACCTCGCCGCAGGCCACGGCGATGGCCTCGTGCAGGGTGCCGAAGCTGATCGGGGCCTCCGCCGCGTCGCCGGCCTCGGCCGGCGCGGAGCGGCCCCGGCCGTAGCCGGTGGGGCCGTACAGCCAGGTCCGCAGCTGCCGTTCCTGGCTGCGGGCCAGCTTGACCACCTCGCGCGGGCTCTCCGCCTGCTTCTGGATCAGGGCAAGGGTTTGCAGCACGGAGTCGTGCAGGTGGGCGGCGATCTCCTCGCGCTCCTGGTCGCGGATGCGGGCCCGGCGCTCGTCGTCCAGGTCACGGACCAGGCGTAGCCACCACGGCACCGTGATCACCGCGACGCCGACCAGCGTGGCCAGCACCGCGATCAGCACGCTGGGCACCAGCGCCGGCGAGATCTGCCCGAACAGGAACAGGGTGACGCCGACGCACACCAGCAGCACCCCGGCGGCCACGCGGATGCGGGCCTGCCGGCCGTCTCCGATGACAAAGCCGGACACGCCGGTGCGGGCGTCGTCGCGCCACTTGCGCCGCTGCGCCTCGTCGGCCTCCCGCCACACCAGCGCGGCCCCGCCGATGCCGACGACCACCGGCACCAGGATCCAGCCGGCGACCGAGCCGTTGAGCATCGTCAGCACCAGGAACAGGCCGCCGGCGATGGCCAGCATGGCGATGCCCTGCTGGCGTTCCTTGGCGCTCATCTCGTCGGCGCGATCGTCCGGCCGCGTCTGCGCGGCGAACATCCACAGCAGCACGTAGGAGAGCGGGCCGACGAAACCGACCACGGTCAGCACGGCGAAGGCGCCGCGCACCCACACCACCGGCACACCCAGGTGGTCGGCCAGGCCGCCGGCCACCCCGGCGACGATCTTGTTCGACCCGCTGCGGTGCAACCTGCGGTCGGCGAACACCTCCGGTGTCGCGGTCTGTTCCTCGGCCAGCTGCGAACTCACCCCGAAATGGTCACACGCGCGAGGGCCCGCGGCCATCAGGGACGAGCCCGGGGATTGTTTCAGGGGGCTCCCGGATGCCGCGGGCCCGCGCCAGGCCGCATGCTCGTCACCGTGAACACGACCAAGCACTCCGGGATCAACATCGAGGCCATGGTCGCGGACTTCTGGGCCACCCGGCCCCGGCGTCTGCGGCAGGGCCGGATGGTGGCCGGTGTCGCGGCCGGCATCGGGCGGCGTTACGGCATCGACCCGGTGATCGTGCGAGTGGCACTGGTCGCCGGGACCGTCGTCGGCGGCGCCGGCGTTCTGCTCTACCTGCTGGCGTGGCTGCTGCTGGCCGAGGAGAACGACGAGGCCTCGGGTCTCGAGGCGATGATCGGCCACGGTTCGAGCTCCATGTCGCGGGGCATGACCATCTTCCTGGCCATCGTCTGCGTGCCGGCCTTCTTCACCATGTTCGACGGCACCTACGGCTTCGTCGGCGGTGTGGTCAGCGCGGCCGCGCTGCTGGGCGGGCTGTTCCTGCTGCACCGACACCGCGCCGACCAGGGGGTTGCCGGCGCACCCACCACCATGTCAGGGGGACCGATGACCGCACCGAGCTACGCGCCTGGTGCCGCCGCGCCGGCCGACTGGGACCCGCTGGGCGCGGCCCCGCTCCAGTGGGACCTGCACGACCCGAACGAGCCCGTCACGGTGGCCACCGTGACCGACGAGGACAAGACCCTCGCGGTCCGGCCGCGCCGGCGGCGCTCCCCGGTCGGCGGCGTCACCATGGGCGTGGCCGTGCTGACCGCCGCCGCGCTGCTCGTCCTCAAGGTCGGACTGGGCCTGACCTGGCTGACCCTGCCGCACATCCTCGGCATCGTCGTCGGCGTGCTGGCCGGCGGCCTGGTGGTCGGGGCGTTCCTGCGCGGCGGGCGCGGCCTGATCGTGCCGACCGTGCTGGTCGGGCTGGCCGCGGTGGCGCTGACCAACTCGCCCACCGGCGGCAGCGCCGGCCTCGGCGACCTGCGGGCCACGCCGACCGACGACCTCGCGCCCAGCTACGCCCGCTCGCTCGGCGACGTCCGGCTCGACCTGACCGAACTCAAGCTGGACAAGGACAAGCCCGCCCGCACCACGGTCAGCGTGGACGCCGGGCTGGCCCGGGTGATCGTGCCGGCCAACGCCAACGTGGACCTCACCTGCACCTCCAACGTGGGGCCGGTGCACTGCCTGACCCGCAGCGCCGACTGGCACGACATCGACCTGCACGTGACCGACACCGTGGACAACCCCGCCGGCACCATCATCCTCGATGTGCACTCCGGCGCCGGCAACATCGAGGTGACCCGTGGCTGATCTCGAACGCCGGGGCGGCCCCCGGTTGGTGAGCCTGCTGTTCGGCATCGGCGGCCTGTTCGCCACCGCCTATGCCCTGTCCGACGGCAAGATGGCCGACCTGCCGTTCGGGGTGACCGGACTGGTCGCGGGCGGGGCCATCCTCATCGGACTGCTGATTCTCATGTGGACGGTCAGACCCTCCGCCCGGAAGTGAGGAACCGGCCCCCGCCGTTGCCGAGGCGGGGGCCGGTTCATGTCATGAAGGGCCCCATACTGACGTTGAACGTCAGTATGGGGCCCTTCATGACGCTTTTCCGTGCTAGGAAAAGGCCGATACTGGCGCAGTGAGAGGGCCTGGCGTTCGGTGACGCAGCTGCGTCAGGGGGTCACTCCCACTCGATGGTGCCCGGGGGCTTGCTCGTCACGTCGAGGACCACTCGGTTGACGTCGGCCACCTCGTTGGTGATGCGGGTGGAGATCCGCTCCAGCACGTCGTAGGGCAGCCGGGTCCAGTCCGCGGTCATGGCGTCCTCGCTGGACACCGGGCGCAGCACCACCGGGTGGCCGTAGGTGCGGCCGTCGCCCTGCACGCCGACGCTGCGCACGTCGGCCAGCAGCACCACCGGGCACTGCCAGATGTCGCGGTCCAGGCCGGCCGAGGTCAGCTCCTCGCGGGCGATGGCGTCGGCGGCGCGCAGGATCTCCAGGCGCTCGGCCGTCACCTCGCCGATGATGCGGATGCCCAGGCCCGGGCCGGGGAACGGCTGCCGGTGCACGATCGTCTCGGGCAGGCCCAGCTCCAGGCCGACCCGGCGCACCTCGTCCTTGAACAGCGCGCGCAGCGGCTCCACCAGCGTGAACTGGAGGTCCTCGGGCAGGCCGCCGACGTTGTGGTGGCTCTTGATGTTCGCGGTGCCGGCGCCGCCGCCGGACTCCACCACGTCCGGGTAGAGCGTGCCCTGGACCAGGAAGTCGTACTGCTCCTTGTCCTGGAGGTCCTGGGCCGCCTGCTCGAACACGCGGATGAACTCGCGGCCGATGATCTTGCGCTTCTGCTCCGGGTCGCTGACCCCGGCCAGCGCGCCCAGGAACCGCTCGCGGGCGTCCACGGTGACCAGGTTGACCCCGGTCGCCGCCACGAAGTCCCGCTCCACCTGCGTGCGCTCACCCGCGCGCAACAGGCCGTGGTCGACGAACACGCAGGTCAGCCGATCCCCGATGGCCCGCTGCACCAGGGCCGCGGCCACCGCCGAGTCCACGCCGCCGGACAGGCCGCAGATGGCCCGGCCCTCGCCGACCTGCTCCCGGATCCGCGCCACCTGCTCGTCCACGATCGACGCCGTCGTCCACTGGGGACGGATGCCCGCGATGTCGTGCAGGAAACGGCGCAGCACCTCCTGGCCGTGGGGGGAGTGCCCCACCTCGGGGTGGTACTGCACGCCCGCGAAGCGCTTCTCCACGTTCTCGAAGCCCGCGACCGGCGCGCCGTCGCTGCTCGCCGTCACCGTGAAGCCCTCGGGGGCCTTGGTGACGCTGTCGCCGTGGCTCATCCACACCGGGTGGTGGGCCGGCAGGTCCTCGTGCAGCACGCCGCCGTCGGCCGACAGGTCGGTGCGGCCGTACTCGCGGGCTCCCGTGTGGGCCACCACGCCGCCCAGCGCCTGAGCCATGGCCTGGAAGCCGTAGCAGATGCCGAACACCGGGATGCCCGTGTCGAACAGCGCCGGGTCGATCTGCGGGGCGTTGTCCGCGTACACGCTGGACGGGCCGCCGGACAGCACGATGGCCGCCGGGTTCTTGGCAACGAGTTCGTCGACGGTGGCGGTGTGCGGGACAACCTCGGAGTACACCTGGGCCTCGCGCACCCGGCGCGCGATCAGCTGGGCGTACTGCGCGCCGAAGTCGACGACGAGCACGGGTCGGCTCACGATCAGCGGACCTCCTGGTCGGGGGATATTCGCTATCTTCCCAGTTCTCCGCGTCGCTAGCGTGCACCGGGTGGAGCTGCGCGGCGGGCTGAACACGGTGTGGTTGATCGACGGCCGCGTGCACCGCCCGGCCGGCCCGTGGACGGAACGCGTGCATGCCTTGCTGCGCCACGTTTCCGAGGCCGGATTCGCCCAAGCCCCGCTCCCCTTCGGGTTCGACGAAGAGGGCCGGGAAGTGCTGTCCTACGTGCCGGGTGAAGTTGGTCACCACTTCCCGACCAGCGACGAGGCGGTGGTCAGCGCGGCCCGGCTGCTGCGCCGCTATCACGACGCCACGCTGGGCTTCGAGCCCGGCGACGGCTGGCAGCGGGCGGCGGTCGAGCCGGTCGAGGTGCTCTGCCACGGCGACTTCGCGCAGTACAACCTGGCCTTCGACGGCGACACCGCGGTCGGGATGATCGACTTCGACTGGGCGCTGCCCGGCCCGCGCTGGTACGACGTAGCCTACGGGGTGTACCGGTTCGCCCCGCTCTACCCCGAGACGCCGCTGGAGCGGCAGCTGCGCGGCGCGGCCCTGTTCTGCGACGCCTACGGCGCCTCCGAGTCGACCCGGCGCGGGGTGGCGGACAACATGGCGTCCTATTTGGTCGCGATGGCCGAGCAGGTCGAACAGGACCCTCGGTTCGTGACGCAGCGGGCCGAGCAGCACAACGTCATGTACCGGGCGCACGCCGCGGCGCTGCCGCTGCTCATGGGGACACTTTGTAGCGGTTGACCTGTCACGTTGTACCCAATGGCCACCGGCGTTACCGGGTGTGGTGGTCCTATCGTGAGGGCATGGACGACGCGATCGAGGCGAAGCCCCGCCCGAGCTGGATCGCCGGTCAGCCCGAGCAGGGCGCGACCGAGCTGCTGGTGCACCACCCGTACGACGGCACCGAGGTCGCCTCCGTCGCCGTGCCCGGCCCCGACCAGGTGGAACGGGCCGTGCAGGCCGCCGCCGACGTGGCCGTGGCGTTCCGCTCCTCGCCGGCTCACCTGCGGGCCTCGGCGCTGATGCACGTCTCCGAGCAGCTCGCGGTCCGCCGCGAGGAGATCGCCGAGGTCATCACCGCCGAGAACGGCAAGCCGCTGAGGTGGGCCGAGGCCGAGGTGAACCGGGCCGTGTCCACGTTCCGGTTCGCGGCCGAGGAGGCCCGCCGGTTCACCGGCGAGATGCAGCGCCTGGACACCGACCCGGCGGCCGAGGGCCGGCTGGCCCTGGTGCGGCGGGTCTCGCGCGGCCCGGTGCTAGGCATCGCGCCGTTCAACTTCCCGCTGAACCTGGTGGCGCACAAGGTCGCGCCGGCGCTGGCGGTGGGCTCGCCGATCATCGTCAAGCCGGCCCCGCGCACCCCCCTGTCCGCGCTGATCCTGGGCGAGCTGCTGGCCGAGACCGACCTGCCGGCGGGCGCGTTCTCGGTGCTGCCGGTGGGCAACGAGGAGACCGTCGCCCTGGTCAAGGACCCGCGGCTGCCGGTGGTGTCGTTCACCGGCTCCGGCCCGGTCGGCTGGTCGATCATGGACTCGGCGCCGCGCAAGCACGTCGTGCTGGAGCTGGGCGGCAACGCCGCGGCCGTGGTCGCCGGGGACTGGAGCTCCGAGGCCGACCTGGACTTCGCGGCCAAGCGCATCGCGCTGTTCGCCAACTACCAGGCCGGGCAGTCGTGCATCGCGGTGCAGCGGGTGATCGTCGACTCGAAGGTGGCCGAGGAGTTCGTGCCGCGCCTGGTGGCCAGCGTCCGCGACCTGATCACCGGCGACCCGCACGACCCGGACGTCGAGGTCGGGCCGCTGGTCGACACCGCCGCCGCCGAGCGCGTCGCGTCCTGGGTCGACGAGGCGGTCAAGGGCGGGGCCGAGCTGCTGGCCGGCGGCCACCGCGCCGGCGCCACCATCGAGCCCACCGTGCTGGCCAACGTGCCTGAGGACAGCAAGGTCTGGGCCGAGGAGGTCTTCGGCCCGGTGCTCGCGGTGTCCGTTGTGGACGGTGAGGACGCCGCCATCGCCGCGGTCAACGACTCGGCCTACGGCCTGCAGGCCGGGCTGTTCACGCACAACCTCCAGCTGGCCTTCCGGGCCTCGGCCGAACTGGAGGTCGGCGGCCTGATCGTCGGCGACGTGCCGTCCTACCGGGCCGACCAGATGCCCTACGGCGGCGTGAAGGGCTCCGGCTTCGGCCGTGAGGGCCTGCGCTCGGCGATGGCCGACTTCACCGAGGAACGCGTGATGGTGCTGACCAACGTGAAGTTCTGAGCATTGGGGCGCTCCCCCGGGAGCGCCCCAATGTCACGCCTTGGCCACCGACTGGTCGAAGGACAGCACGCCGTCCGGGTCGTACTGCTGGGCGACCTTGCGCAGCTTGGCCACGTTCGGGCCGTAGTAGGCGGTTGCCCAGTCCTTGATGCCGGCGTCGATGTAGTTGACGTACGCGCCGTCGCCGATCAGGTCGCCCAGGTTGTCCCGGACCTCGCCGACCGCCGTGCGGGCCGATGCCGCGGTCGAGCCCTGGTAGATCTGGGCGGTGGCAAGGGATCCGCGGTGCGGGAAGGCGGTGTCGGTCGCGCCGACCCGGGCCGCCGCGCCGCCGATGCTGTCGAACAGGACGTCCATGCCGTTGCGGCCGGACATCAGCTCGGCGAACTTTCCGGTGTCCGACAACGGCTTCGCCAGCACACGCGAGGTCGCCGTGAACGATTCCCGCTTCAGCACGCCGTTTCCGTTCCAGCTGGGCGTGCACTGGGCGTTGCTGTAGCTGGCGCAGCCGCCGAAGTACTTCATACCGTCCAAATAGGACTTCGCCAGCGTGTACCGGCTGTTGGGCTGCACGCCAGTGGCGGCGATCAGCTTGCTCAGCAAGGGATTCAGCCCCGACTGCGAGCCGACGAAACAGCCGTTGACCCGGCACGTCGGCGGATTCCCACCGGACACGCCCATCGTCGTCCACAGCTCGTCCGGCGCGTCGGCCACGAACTGCTGCCAGCCGCCGAGCACGTCGGCCACCGAGCCGCTCGGGAACTGGAGCTGGAACACCGTCAGCTGCGGGGCCGGCTCGGTCTGGAACGTGAACGAGGTGACCACGCCGAAGTTGCCGCCGCCCCCGCCGCGCAGCGCCCAGAACAGGTCCGGCTCCTGCGAGGCCGACACCGTGCGCAGCTTGCCGTCGCCGGTCACGATCTGCGCCGACACCAGCTTGTCGCAGGTCAGGCCGTACTTCGTGGTCAGCACCCCGACCCCGCCGCCCAGCGTCAGGCCGCCGATGCCCACCGTCGGGCACGACCCCGCCGGCAGGCACCGCCCCGCGTTGGCCAGCGCCACATAGACGTCCATCAGCCGCGCGCCGGCCCCGATCGTCGCCGTGCCGTCGGCCTGCACCTGCACATCGCTCATGCCACCCAGATCCACCACCAGGCCACTGTCCGGTGTGGAGTATCCGACGTAGCTGTGGCCGCCGCTGCGGGCCGCGATCGGGATCCTCGAGGCGTAGGCCAGGGCCACGCAGGCCTGGACGTCGCTCGGGTTCGCCACCTGCGCCACCGCCGCCGGCTTTCGGCTGTCGAACAACGGGTTGTAGGCCAGCTTCGCCGTCGCGTACCCCGCGTCGCTCGGCAGCACCAGCTTGCCCTTCAGCTGCCCCCGCAGCTTCTCCCAGTCCGCCGGCACCGCCGGCGGCCTCGTCGTCGTGGTCGGCGTCGGGCTGGCGCTGGTCGTCGTGGGGCCGGGCGCGCCCGTCGTCGGGCCGCAGGCCGACACCGCGACCGCCGTCGCCCCCAACCCGGCCGCCTGCAAGAACGCCCGCCGGCTGATCGCCATCCTGACCACCTCCTCACCCGAGGACGCGTCGGAACCGTCCGCGTTGCCAGCAGTCTTCCAACGATCCGAGGCGACCGCTCGCTGACCACCGGGGACCTCTCCCGGCCGGTCCGTGGTGTCCTACGCCCATGACCCGACTCGCCGGCGTGCTCGCCCTCGCGCTGCTGGCCGCCGCCTGCACCTCACCCCAGGCCGGCTCCGCGTCTCCCGCCACGACCCGCCCCGCCACCAGAACCACCACGACCACCACGCCGCCCAAGCCGACCCTGCCCAAGGCCGCCGACGGCACCGACCTCTCCGCCTGCGCCGACAACAACTGCGAGGTCCAGGTCTCCGCCCCCGGCCCCATCCGCCTGCCCGAGGGCGCCGGCGCCACCCTCTCCGTCGCCTCCATCGGCGCCGACTCCGTGTCGCTGTCCTTCCTCCCCACCAGCGACGGCGGCTTCACCGTCGGCTGCGACGCCCCCGACCCCAATGCCTGCGAAGGCACCCAGCTGACCAGCGGCAACGCCCTCGTCACCGGCAAAGCCACCGCGAAGGCCACCGCCAACAACGTCACCGTGCTGATCGAGGGCGTGCTCGGCGGCGTGGCCGTGCTCCGGATCTACCCGGCTCACTGATCGGTCAGGCGCAGCGCTCCCGGGGCGTCGGCGGGAACGACGGGGTGCTTGGGGGCGACGGGGGCCAGCCGCCGGTAGCCCTCGGCCGGGCGCTGGTCCTCCTCGCCCTTGTTTGGCCATAGGGAGAAGGCCCTCTCGGCCTGGGCGGTGATGGTCAGGGAGGGGTTGACGCCGAGGTTGGCTGAGATGGCCGAACCGTCCACAATGGACAGCCCGGGGTGGCCGAAAGCCCGGTGGTACGGGTCGATCACGCCCTGGGAGGCGTCCGAGCCGATGGCGCAGCCGCCGATGAAGTGGGCGGTCAGGGGGATGTTGGCCAGCTCGCCCCAGGTGCCGCCGGGGAAGCCGCCGATGTGCTTGGCGGCCAACTGGTTGGCCAGGTGGCCGGCGGGGATGAAGGCGGGGTTCGGCTCGCCGTGCCCCTGCTTGGAGGTGAGCTTGCCGCGCCGGGTGTAGGTGGTGATGGAGTTGTCCAGGCTCTGCATCACCAGCAGGATCACGGTCCGTTCGCTCCACCGGTGCACGGACAGCAGCCGAGCGGTGATGAGGGGATGCCGAACGGCGTAGCGCAGGAACTGCAACCACCGGGCGGTGGACAGGGAGCCGTCGGTGGCGACGGTTTGCAGCAGCCCCATGGCGTTGCTGCCCTTGCCGTAGCGGACGGGCTCGATGTGGGTGGTCTCGTCGGGGTGGATGGACGAGGTGATGGCCACGCCCCGGCTGAAGTCCTGGGACGGGTCGAAGCTGAGCCGGCCCGCCCCGATGATGGCCTCGGAGTTGGTGCGGGTGAGCTCGCCGAGGCGCTTGGAGAGTCGGGGCAGGGCGCCGGTGTCACGCATCTTGTGCAGCAGGTTCTGGGTGCCCCAGGTGCCGGCGGCCAGCACGACCCGGGCGGCGGTCAGCGACGAGCGGCCGCCGACACGGGCCCCGGTGCGCCGGGTGTCGATCCGCCACGTGCCGTCGGCCAGCTCCCGCAGCCCGGTCACGGTGGTCATCGGCAGCACCTTGGCCCCGGCCTGCTCGGCCAGGTACAGGTAGTTCTTGACCAGGGTGTTCTTGGCCCCGACCCGGCAGCCGGTCATGCACGAGCCGCACTCGGTGCACCCGGTGCGCGACGGCCCGACCCCGCCGAAGAAGGGATCGGCGACGGACCGGCCCGGCTCGCCGAAGTACACGCCGACCGGCGTCGGGTGGTACGAGTCGGAGATGCCCATGTCCGCGGCGACCTTCTGCATCACCCGGTCCGATGGCGTGGTCGTGGGATTGGTGACCACGCCGAGCATGCGGCTGGCCTGGTCGTAGAACGGGGAGAGCTCGGCCTCCCAGTCGGTGATGTGGGCCCACTGCGGGTCGGCGAAGAACGGCTTGAGCGGCCGGTACAGGGTGTTGGCGTACACCAGCGACCCGCCGCCGACACCGGCCCCGGCCAGCACCATGACGTTGCGCAGGGCGTGGATCCGCTGGATGCCGTAGCAGCCGAGGCCGGGGGCCCAGAGGAAGCGGCGCAGGTCCCACGAGGTCTTGGCGAACTCGTCGTCGCTGAACCGCCGCCCCGCTTCCAGCACGGCGACCCGGTAGCCCTTCTCGGTCAGCCGCAGCGCGGCGACGCTGCCGCCGAAGCCGGAGCCGACCACCACGACGTCGTAATCGACGGGAGCACCGTTGCTACTCGTCAGTAGGCCCATACGCCGAGGGTAGGCCGAACGGGCTTACGGCACCAGATCGGTCCGCAAAACGCCGTACATGACCATGTCCCGACGGACCCCGCCGCGCACGTGGGCCCCGCGGATCAGGCCCTCGCGGATCAGGCCGGCCTTCTCCAGCGCCCGCTGCTCGGCGATGTTCTCGGCATCGGTGCCGGCCTCGATCCGGCCGTACGGCGTGGTGGCGAACAGGTGCTCCACCAGCAGCCGCTGCGAGAGCGTGCCGACGCCCCGGCCGCGCGCGGACGGCAGCAGCCCGATGCCGATGTTCCACGCCACGCAGCCGACGGTCGGCCCGTACATCACCGGATGCCAGCTGACCAGGCCCAGCCGCTCGCCGGTGGCGGTGTCCACCACCAGCAGCCGGTGGATCTGCACCTTGATCAGGTCGTGCACGGTCTCGTCGTCGTCGGGCTCGAAGTCGCCGTCGAAGTCGGCCTGGACGTACTCGATGTCCTCCTGGGTCGGCTCGACCAGGCCGACGCCGTCCCGCTCGGCCACGCTCATCCGCGCACCGTGAGGCCGACCTTCTGGAACTCCTTGAGGTCGGAGTAGCCGGTCTTGGCCATCGCCCGCTTCAGCGCGCCGAACAGGTTGACCGCGCCGTCCGGGTCCGAGGACGGCCCGAACAGCAGCGTGCGCAGGTCCACCTCGGCCTCCGCGCCGACGGTCACCCGGGAGCGCGGCACGGACGGGTGGGCGGCGGCCGAGGTCCAGTACAGGCCCTGGCCGGGCGCCTCGGTGGCGGCCGACAGCGGCTCGCCCAGCATCACCGCGTCCGCGCCGCAGGCGATGGACTTGGCGATGTCGCCGCTGGAGTGCACGCCGCCGTCGGCGATCACGTGCACGTAGCGGCCGCCGGTCTCGTCCAGGTAGTCCCGGCGGGCCGCCGCCGCGTCGGCGATGGCGGTGGCCATCGGGACCCCGATGCCCAGCACCTGGTCGGTGGTGGTGACACCGCTGGAGTGCCCGTAGCCCACGATCACGCCGGCCGCGCCGGTGCGCATCAGGTGCATGGCCGTGCGGTAGTCGCCCACGCCGCCGGCGATCACCGGCACGTCCAGGTCGGCGATGAACTGCTTGAGGTTGATCGGCTCGCCGTCGCGGGCCACGTGCTCGGCCGACACGATCGTGCCCTGCAACACGAGGATCTCCACGCCCGCGGCCAGCAGGTCCGGGGTGAGCTCGGCGGCCCGCTGCGGGCTGACCCGCACCGCCACCGTGACGCCCGAGTCCCGCACCTGCTTGATCGCCTCGGCGATCAGGTCGGCCTGGATCGGCGCCGCGTGCAGCTCCTGGAGCAGCCGGGTGACGGCCAGCGGGTCGTCCTCCTCGGCGGCCCGGGTGAGCCGGAACATGGCGTCCTCGACGTCGCCGTGCCGGGCCCACAGGCCCTCGGCGTTGATCACGCCCAGCCCGCCCAGCTCGCCGACCGCCACCGCGGTGCGCGGCGAGACCACCGCGTCCGTCGGGTGCGTGATCAGCGGGATGTCGAAGCGGTAGGCGTCGATCTGCCAGGACGTCGACACGTCCTTGGACGACCGCGTCCGCCGCGACGGGATGATCTCGATGTCATCCAGCTCGTAAGCCCGCCGCGCGGAGCGACCCATCCCGATTTCGACCAAGTCCCGCACGGCAGATCCCTTCACAAGGCAACCGGCACAGAATAGGTGAACCGGTGATGAGGCATTCGCGAGGCCGCGCCGGTGCCTGGACCGCAGCCGGATTTCACCCGCCGCCACCCGAGGCGACCCACCACCCGAGCCGATGCGGCGGGTTAAATCCGGCCAGGGAAGGCACCGGTCACGAGCGGCCTCGCCCCGCGCGGAACGCGCGGCGTGAACACAGCCTCGCCCCGCGCGGAACGCGCGGCATGTCACCGAGTGGTGTAGTTCGGAGCCTCCACGGTCATGGTGATGTCGTGCGGGTGCGACTCCTTGAGACCGGCCGCGGTGATGCGCACCAGCTGCTTGCACTGGAGCTCGGCGATGGTGCTGGAGCCGGTGTAGCCCATGCCGGCCCGCAGGCCGCCGATGAGCTGGTGGGTGACCTGGGACAGCGGGCCGCGGAAGGGCACCCGGCCCTCGATGCCCTCGGGGACCAGCTTGTCCTCGTTGAGCACGTCGTCCTGGAAGTACCGGTCCTTGGAGTACGACTTGGCCTGGCCCCGCGACTGCATCGCGCCCAGCGAGCCCATGCCCCGGTAGATCTTGAACTGCTTGCCGTTGACCAGGATCAGGTCGCCAGGGGCCTCGGCGGTGCCGCCGAGCAGGCCGCCCATCATCACCGCGCTGGCGCCGGCGGCGATGGCCTTGGCGATGTCGCCGGAGTACTGGATGCCGCCGTCGCCGATGACCGGCACGCCGGCCGGCCGGCAGGCCTGGTCGGCCTCGTAGATGGCGCTGATCTGCGGCACGCCGACGCCGGCGACCACACGAGTGGTGCAGATCGAGCCGGGGCCGACGCCGACCTTCACGCCGTCCGCGCCGGCGTCCACCATGGCCTGCGCGCCGACCCGGGTGGCCACGTTGCCGCCGACGATGTCGACGGTGTCGCCCAGGTCCTTCTTCAGCCGCGCCACCATCTCCAGCACGCTGCGGGAGTGGCCGTGCGCGGTGTCCACCATCAGCACGTCCACGCCGGCCTCGGCCAGGCTCATCGCCCGGGCGTAGGCGTCCTCGCCCACGCCGACCGCGGCGCCGCAGATCAGGCGGCCGTCCGGGTCCTTGGTGGCCATCGGGTACTGCTCGGTCTTGACGAAGTCCTTCACGGTGATCAGGCCGCGCAGCTTGCCGTCGCCGTCCACGATCGGCAGCTTCTCGATCTTGTGCCGGCGCAGCAGGCCCAGCGCGGCCTCGGCCGACACGCCCACCTGGGCGGTGACCAGCGGACCCTTGGTCATCACCTCGCGCACCGGGCGGCTGTGGTCGACCTCGAAGCGCATGTCCCGGTTGGTGATGATGCCGATCAGCTTGCCGTCCGGCTCGGTCACCGGCACGCCGGAGATGCGGAACTTGCCGCACAGCGCGTCCACCTCGGCCAGGGTGGCGTCCGGCGAGCAGGTCACCGGGTCGGTCACCATGCCGGCCTCGGAGCGCTTGACCACCTCGGCCTGCGCGGTCTGCTCCTCGATGGACAGGTTGCGGTGCAGCACGCCGATGCCGCCCTGGCGGGCCATGGCGATGGCCATCCGGGCCTCGGTCACGGTGTCCATCGCGGCGGAGACCAGCGGGATGCGCAGCGTCACGTTGCGGGAAAGCTTGGTCGAGGTGTCGACCTGGCTCGGGATGACGTCGGACTCGGCGGGCAGCAGCAGCACGTCGTCGAAGGTCAACCCGACCATGGCGAACTTCGACGGCGTTTCCTGAGCGGTGAGCTCGGTCATGATTCGGGCCTCTGGCCTTCCTGCACTGACTACAAAGGGTGGATTTTCGCAGGCGGAGCGCCTGTGTCCATGGTATCCGGAGCCATCTCTGGACTGGCGCGGTACCGTGCGGGGTCGTGCCGCACGACGCGTTGCCTCCAGACCCCTTCGCGGGCGACCCCGACGACCCCGCTCGGGCGCTGCGCGAAGCCGACGACGACCATGAGCACGACCCGATCGGCGAGGAGGAGCGGGCCGAGCTGATCAACGACCTCAGCGATCTCGCCGTCTACCAGGCGCTGTTGCAGCCGCGTGGGGTCCGCGGGGTGGTGGTGGACTGCGGCGACTGCGACGAGCCCCACTACCACGACTGGGCCCTGCTCCAGGCCAGCCTGGAGCAGCTGCTGCACGACGGCCACATGCGGCCGCACGAGCCGGCCTTCGACCCGGACCCGGCCGACTACGTGAGCTGGGAGTACTGCCGGGGCTACGCCGACGGCGTCAACGAACGCGAGAGCGCCCGCTGAACTGCGAGCAAGCTCACACTGTGACGCCCCGCCCATAACACTCGGAACAGACCTTCCCCTCCCCCCGAAATGCCGGAAAGGTCCGTTTCTCACGTCAGGCGCCCCGCCCCGAACGCTTGGAAGGGGGCCTTCCTCCACTCCAAGTGCAGGAAAGCCCCCTTCCAAGCTTCTGGGGGTCAGCTGGTGGCGGTGGTGTCGCCGGTGGCGGCGCCGGCGCCGCTGGTGCCGCCGTTGGGCGGGTTGCCGCTGCTCGGGTCGGGCGGGTTGCCGCGGCCGCTGCCGGCGCTCTCGGAGGAGCTGGTCGACGGGGGCGGCGAGCTGGAGCTCGTCGGCGTCGAGGGCGTGGTCGTGGTGGTGGTCGGCAGCGTCGTCGTGGTGCTGGTCGGCGGCGTGCTGGTGACGCCCGGGTCCGAGGTCAGCGTCGGCGAGGACGGCGTCGACGGGGAGGTGGGCTGCGAGACGGTGGTGTTGAGCTCGTTGACCAGGCTCTGGTGGGTCTTGGACAGGTCCGAGCGGCCGTCCTCGGTGGAGACCAGGGGCAGCGAGCTCTTGGCGTTGGCCAGCGCGGTGCGGGCGTCGCCGATGCGGCCCTGGCTCAGGGCCGAGCGGGCGGCGTTCAGGTCGGACTCGACGGCCACGGCGGCCTCGATGGAGTGCGCGTGGTCGGTGTAGAGCATCTGGGTAAGCCCCCAGAGGGCGTCACCGGGCCTGGCGTCGCGGGCGGCGAGGCTCACGCCGGTGAAGGCGATGGCCAGCACGGCGGCCGCGGTGGCCAGCGGGACCAGGAGTCGGGGTCGGCGGCGGGCGGCGCGCCGGGCGTCCAGCACGGTCCGGGCCGCGGTCTCGGTGTCGACGAGCTCGCCGAACGGCTCGTTGTCGACGTCACGCCGCCAGGACAGCAGCAACGCGCTCAGCTCGTGGCCGGCGAGCGCGGAACTCAGATCGGGATTGCCTCCGCCCAGGGCGTCCAGCAGGGCGTCGTCGGCCCGCACCGCGCCCAGGTCCACCGGCACGTCGGCCCCCAGGTCGAACCCGTTCACCAGCTCCAGCGGGTCGTCGCCGGTCAACACCGGTCTACTGACCCCCAGATCGCCCACCAGACGGCCGCTGAACTGCCAGTCTCTCGTGGCGGCATCCTCATCGCCGGGCCCGTGCTGCTCGGCCACTCAGACCACCTCCTCCGCTGCCAACGTCTTGCGTAGTCTCGCCAGTGCCCGATGCTGGGCGACCCGCACCGCGCCCGGGGTCGATCCCACCGCGTCCGCGGTCTCCTCGGCCGACAGGCCGACGACCACGCGGAGCAACAGGATCTCCCGCTGCTTCGCGGGCAGGATGCGCAGCAACTGCGCCATGCGCTCGGACAGCTCGCCGTGCATCGCGCGCTGTTCCGGCCCGGCGTCGGTCTCCGGGGCGTCCGGGACCTCGGGCACGGGCTCGGCGCGGTTGCGGGCGGCCGCGCGGTGCGCGTCGGCGACCTTGTGCGCGGCTATGCCGTACACGAAGGCGAGAAAAGGCCGGCCCTGATCGCGGTAACCGGGCAGCGCCGTGAGCACCGCGAGACACACCTCCTGGGCGACGTCGTCCGCCGAGGCGAAAGACCTCTCCTGCCTGCCGACACGGGCGCGGCAGTACCGCACCACCAGAGGGCGGATCGACGCCAGGACACGCTCGATGGCCTGGCGGTCGCCATCAACGGCCGCGCCCACTGCGGCGTCCAGTCCGTCCCCCGTAGTGCTCATCGCAGACAACAGCCCTGGTGTTACTTCTGGGCACGCCGAGGAGTCGGCATGCGAGACGTTGGTCGCTTCAACCCGGTCCGACTCACCGTACCGGGCGACACCGCCGATGTAACGCCGCGGCGGGTAACCCTTGGTCACCGAGTGTGGCATCAGGAGGCAGACACGGGCCAGTCCAGCTCAGGATTCGCTGAGCTGGACCAGTGCGGTTGCGACACCGGTGACAACGCGGTAGCGGGGAACCGGCTTCCCCGCCCTCCGCTCGGGGGACGCCCCGGGAGAATGTGGCGTCCCCGACACTGGATCGAGTGGGACCTGCGACTACGACACCAGGCCGCGGCGGAAGCCGTGCGCGACGGCCTGAGCGCGGTCACGGACGCCGAGCTTGCGGAACAAGCGGCGCGCGTGCGTCTTGACGGTGTCCTCGGACAGGTACAGCTCGCGGCCGATCTGTCCGTTGCTCTTGCCCTGGCTCATGCCGCGCAGCACCTGGAGCTCGCGCTCGGTGAGCTGCACGCCCGGGTCCGAGGGCTGGCGGGGCGCCGGCACCGAGGTGCTGGCCAGCGTGTGCGCGAGCGCGGCGACCAGCTCCGGCCGGGACGCGTCCCAGCGCAGGTAGCCGCGGGCCCCGCCGGCGATCGCGGCGGCGATGCTGCCGGCGTCGTCCGGCGCGCCGAAGACGATGACGTTGGCCTGGGGGTTGGCCGAGACGAGCCGCCGGGTCGCTTCGACACCGGTCGGCACGGCGCGCTGGGTTCCCACCAGTACGACATCCACGGGCTGCCGGGAGAACCGCGCCAACAACTCGTCACCGTGTGCCACGCAGTCGATGCGACTGACCCCAGGGACTGCCGACATGACACGCGTCAGCCCCTCCCGCACGCTGCGGCGGTCGTCGCAGATCAAGACCGTCGTCACGGGGACTCCTTTCCGACAGCCGAGTGACGTTCCATTTCCCCTATCGGACGCGGGGCGGGAAACCTTGACACGATCCGGTGCTTAATCCGTCAAGTAGTTCGCCCGGATGTCCGCCGAGCCGGGTTCCCCGGAACGGAGCAGCGGCGTCACGGCACCCATACGGAGGCCGCCGCGAGCGATCGGGCGGCCGGATCGGCGCGAAGCAACACGCAGCTCAGCACCCCTTTAGCCCGTTCGAGCCATGCCTGCGCCCCATCGGGTCGCATGCCCCCCAACAGCAGTGCGCAGGGCCACACGAGGGGGTGTAGCCCCAAGGCCTCATTGTGACGCACATCACACTCCAATAGGGCTTCAGCTCGCCCTTTCGAGACCGCGTCGTGCAGATTTGCGAGGGTGGCGGCGAGCACCATCCGGGACTTGACGCGGTGCCGGACCGCCCCCGCGGCGGTCGCGAGGGCCACCGCCCGCTCGGCCGGCTCCAGGGCCTCCGCCGGCCGGCCGGCGGCCAAGTCGATCTCCGCCCGAACCCAGTCCAGCCGCACCCGCGACCGCCAGCGATGACGCTCGGTGCCGCCCAGCCGCCCGACCGTGTCGGCCGCCACCACAAGCAGGCGACGGGCCGGGCCGCCGACACCGATCGCGTCCGCCGCCAGACCGGTCAGGGCGTCGGCCAGAGCTCCCGCCGCGTCAACGCAGTCGGGATCGTCGGCCACCGGCGGCACGCCGGCCAGGCGGGCCAGCGCCTCCCCGTCGAGCCGTCGCGCGGCGGCGTGGCCCCCCACCTGGCGGCGCTGGGAGGCCAGCGTGCTCGCGGCCAGTGACGCCAGCACCGGATCGGGGGTGTGCCGCAGCTCGGTCAGCAGTGCGGTGGCGGCGGCGTAGTGGCCCTGCCCGCCGAGCACGACCGCGGCCAGCCAGCGCTGCCGTGGCGTGCCCTGCGCCGCCGCCCGGGACACGTCGGCGCCGGGACTGCTGCCGAAGGCGGCGTCTCGCAGCACCTCATCCATGGGCGCCCAGCAGCACGTACGCGATGCGGTCCAGGGCCGCGGACAGCGAGTCCAGCGGCTCCGCGTGCGGCGGCAGCTTGCTCTGCTGCCAGCCCGGGCCGCCGACGAACAGCCGGATCCGCTGCCGGGTCCGCGGCAGCTCCGTCAACAGAGTGCAGTGGGCATACCTAGGTAGCTGGGCCCAGAGGAACACCGCCGCCGGCGCGATCCGCCGGATGGCCGCTCCCAGTGCATCCGCCGGCAACGCCGCCCCCAGCATCATCGTGCCCACGCCCTTCTGGGCCAGCGCGGCGGCCAGCGCCTGCAACGGCAGGCTGTGTTGCTCCTCCGGCACGCACGCCAGCAGCACCGGCCGGGGATTCACCGGCACCGGCGCGCCGATCTGCGCCGCCGACAGCGCGGCCGTCACGCACTGAGTGAAGAGGTGCTCGACCTCGACGCCCTCACCCGAGTGCCGCCAGCGCTGGGCGATGCCGGTCAGCACCGGGCGGATCATCGAATTCCACGTGTCCAGCACGCCCAGCTCGGCCAGCGCGTCCCGCAGCAGCTGCTGCACCGAGACGGCGTCCATGGCCATCGCCGCCCGGCCCAGCCCCCGGGCCTGCCGGCTCACGCCCGGCAGCCGCAGCACCCGGCCGCCGGTGCTGACCGGCTGCTCGTCGTCCGCGTCGCCGCCGACGATGAGCTCGGGCGGGTCCACCGGCAGCGGCGAGAGGGTCAGCCGCTGGGCCGGCACTGTGCTGCTCAAGGCGTAGCGGGCGGCCTCGGCCGGTGACGCTCCGCGCAGCAGGGCCCGCTGCATGAGTTCCAACCGGGCGATGTCCTGGGCGCCGTAGCGGCGGTGCCGACCGGTCGTGTGATCGGTCGGCCCGAGGCCGTAGCGGCGGTCCCAGGTGCGCAGTGTCGCGGGCGCGACTCCGAGCCGTCTGGCAACTGCCGCAACGGAGAGCATCGGTTCGCCGGCTGCGCGCTCCGCGGGGGCGGGCTCCGGCTGAGTCGTCACGGTGGACATGGTCCGGGCACCTTCTCACGGCGGCAACTCACGTCACGCGGTGTGATCTAGGCCACCAGAGGTGGAGGACCTTGATCACCCGTGAGCAGGAATGAACAACTTCCCCCTCCAACACTCTTGAACAAGTTTTGGCGCGGTTCTACGGTGATCGCAGTTAAGCCATACGGAGCAACCACGATGGGCACCGACCCGGCGAGGAGGCGGTTCTCGATGGCCGACACCCGGAGGCTTCCCGGTCCGAACGCGGACGTCTGGGACTGGCAGCTGGAAGGCAACTGCCGGGGCATGGACAGCGCCTTCTTCTTTCATCCGGACGGTGAGCGAGGCCCGGCCCGATCGCGGCGGGAGGCCCGGGCCAAGGCGGTCTGCCAGAGCTGCCCGGTGCTGGACATGTGCCGGCGGCACGCGCTGGCGGTGCAGGAGCCGTACGGGATCTGGGGCGGCATGTCGGAGTCGGAGCGGGACATCATCCTGAAGTCGAGGCGTCGTCAGCTCGTTCTCACGTCGTAGGTCCCAGGTATGACGGCACGACCATCTTCATGGTGGACGCCCGATGAGAACGGGCACCCCTAACTTCGTCGGTGTAGCCGGGGAACGAAGGGGATGGTTCAGGTGCACGTGGCAGCGATCCAGTTCGCACAGGTCTTCGCCGGGGTGGCGGCGGTCGGGCTGATCGCCCTGGCCATCGCGCACGTGCTGATCGCCGTGGTCGCGGTGCTCAGCGTGATCGCCTCCCAGCAGACGCTGGGCATGAAGGTGGTGTGGTTCCTGCTGATCTGGGCGATGCCGCTGATCGGCAGCGTGCTGTGGTTCCTGGTCGGCCGCCGCGAGCAGCGCAACCAGTGGAACCCGGCGATGCAGTGACTCCAGGACAGGAAGGGGCCCTTCCCGGCAGTGCCGGGAAGGGCCCCTTCCTGTGCTGATCAGACCTCAGTGGCCGTGGCCGTGCCCGTGGCCGTGACCGGCGTCGGCCGGCTCCTCTTCCTTCTTCTCCACGACGGCGCTCTCCGTGGTGAGCACCATGCGGGCGATGGAAGCGGCGTTGGCGACCGCGGAGCGGGTGACCTTCACCGGGTCGATGACGCCGGCGCCGACCAGGTCGCCGTACTCCAGGGTGGCGGCGTTGAAGCCCTTGCCCCACTCCAGGTCCGACACCTTGGACACCACGACGGCGCCCTCGAGGCCGGCGTTGGCGGCGATCCAGAACAGCGGCGCGGACAGGGCGTCGCGCACGATGCGCACGCCGGTGGCCTCGTCGCCGGTCAGGCCCAGGTTGTCGGCCAGCTCCTTGGCCGCGTGCACCAGGGCGGAACCGCCGCCGGGCACGATGCCCTCCTCGACCGCGGCCTTGGTGGCGGCGACCGCGTCCTCGATGCGGTGCTTGCGCTCCTTCATCTCGGTCTCGGTGGCGGCGCCGACCTTGATCACCGCGACGCCGCCGGACAGCTTGGCCAGCCGCTCCTGCAGCTTCTCGCGGTCCCAGTCGGAGTCGGTGGCCTCGATCTCCTTGCGGAGCTGCTCCACGCGGGCGGCGACGTCCTCGGACTTGCCGGCGCCGTCGACGATCGTGGTGTTGTCCTTGGTGACGTGCACGCGCCGGACGTTGCCCAGCACCTCCAGGCCGACCTCGGACAGCTTCAGGCCGACCTCGGCCGCGACGACCTGCGCGCCGGTGACGGTGGCCAGGTCGTCCAGGAACGCCTTGCGGCGGTCGCCGAAGTACGGGGCCTTCACCGCGACGACCTTGATGGTCTTGCGGATCGAGTTGACGACCAGGGTGGACAGGGCCTCGCCCTCGAGGTCCTCGGCCACGATCAGCAGCGGCTTGCCGGCCTGCGCGACCTTCTCCAGCACCGGCAGCAGGTCGGCCAGCGCCGAGATCTTCTCGCGGTGCAGCAGGATGTAGGCGTCCTCGTAGACCGCCTCCTGCGTCTCCGGGTCGGTGGCGAAGTAGGCGGAGATGTAGCCCTTGTCGAACTGGACACCCTCGGTGATCTCCAGCTCGGTGGCCAGCGTCGAGGACTCCTCGATGGTGATGACGCCGTCCTCGCCGACCTTCTCGATGGCCTCGCCGAGCAGCGCGCCGATCGAGGAGTCACGCGAGGAGACCGTGCCGACCTGGGCGACGTTGTCGCGGCCCTTGATCGGGGTGGCCTTGTTCTTCAGGAACTCCACCACGTGGTCGACGGCGGCCTGGATGCCGCGGCCCAGCGAGGTGGGGTTGGCGCCGGCGGCCACGTTGCGCAGGCCGACCCGGACCAGGGCCTGGGCCAGCACCGTCGCGGTGGTGGTGCCGTCGCCGGCGATGTCGTTGGTCTTGGTGGCGACGCTCTTGGCCAGCTGGGCGCCGAGGTTCTCGTACGAGTCCTCGAGCTCCACCTCGCGGGCCACGGTCACGCCGTCGAGGGTGACGGTCGGGCCGCCGAACTTCTTGTCCAGCACGACGTGCCGGCCGCGCGGGCCGAGGGTCACCTTGACGGCGTCGGCCAGCTTGTTGACGCCGCGCTCCAGAGCCCGACGAGCGTCCTCGTCGAAGCTGATCTGCTTGGGCATTACGAGCCTTTCTCAGGTCCTTGAAGACACAAGAGCCCCGGCGGCCCGGAGTGGGCCGCCGGGGCGCCTGAGCGGAACAGCGACGTCAGTTGATGACGGCCAGCACGTCGCGCGCGGAGAGGATGAGGTACTCCTCGCCGTTGTGCTTGAGCTCCGTGCCGCCGTACTTCGAGTAGACGACGACGTCGCCGACCGCGACGTCCAGCGGGATCCGGTTGCCCTTGTCGTCGATGCGACCCGGGCCGATGGCCAGGACCTTGCCCTCCTGGGGCTTCTCCTTGGCGGTGTCCGGGATGACAAGACCGGAAGCGGTCGTCGTCTCGGCCTCGTTGGCCTGGACGAGGATCTTGTCCTCGAGCGGCTTGATGTTCACGCTCACCGGGGTGACCTCCACGGTCGTCGAAAGCGTTGGCAGGTACCGACGGCGCCTGCCACCCCGCCGTCGCGGGGGCCGGGGCGGTAGTTGGTGCCGTGCGACTAGCACTCTACCCATGCGAGTGCCAGCGCATCAACCGACCCTCACAGGATCTGCACCTGTGAGACCGGCAGGCCCGGATCGGTGGCCAGGTCCAGGCCCGAGGGCTCGGCGCCGGCCGCCACCAGATGCGCGCCGACGGCGGCGATCATCGCCCCGTTGTCGGTGCACAGCCGGGGCCGCGGCACCCGCAGGGTGATGCCGGCGGCGGCGCAGCGCTCGGCCGCCAGCCCGGACAGCCGGGAGTTGGCGGCCACGCCGCCGGAGATGACCAGCGTGTCCAGGCCGAGGTCCTTGATCGCACGAATGGCCTTGCCGGTCAGCACGTCGGCCACCGCCTCCTGGAACGAGGCGGCGACGTCGGCCAGCGGGATCTCCAGGCCGTCCCGCTCGCGGTTCTCCACCCACCGCGCGACGGCGGTCTTCAAGCCCGAGAACGAGAAGTCGTACTTGGCGTCGCGGGGACCGGTCAGGCCACGCGGGAAGGCGATGGCGCAGCCGTTGCCGGTCTTGGCCAGCTTGTCGATGGGCGGGCCGCCCGGATACGGCAGGTCCAGCACCCGCGCGACCTTGTCGTAGGCCTCGCCGGCGGCGTCGTCGATGGTGGAGCCGATCTCGGTGATCTTGCCGGCCAGGTCCTCGACCAGCAGCAGCTGCGAGTGCCCGCCGGAGACCAGCAGCGCCACGCAGGGTGAGGGCAGCGGGCCGTGCTCCAGGGTGTCGGCGGCGACGTGCCCGGCCAGGTGGTTCACCCCGTAGAGCGGCTTGTCCAGGGCGGCGGCGTAGGCCTTGGCGGCCGAGACGCCGACCAGCAGCGCGCCGGCCAGCCCGGGCCCGGCGGTCACGGCGATGGAGTCCACGTCGTCCAGCGTCATGCCGGACTTCTCCAGCGCCCGGGACATCGTCGGGATCATGGCCTCCAGGTGCGCCCGGCTGGCGACCTCGGGCACCACGCCGCCGAAGCGGGCGTGCTGCTCGACGCTGGAGGCCACCTCGTCGGCCAGCAGCTCGATGGTCCCGTCCGCGCCGAGCCGGACGATGCCCACCCCGGTCTCGTCGCACGAGGACTCGATGCCCAGCACGATCCGGTCGCCGGTCACGACTTCTCCTCCTGTCGCACCGCCGCGGGGCGGCCCATGGTGTACGCGTCCGCGCCGGACGGCTGGTAGTACCTGCGCCGCAGCCCCAGCTGCTCGAAGCCGCGCGACTTGTACAGGGTGATGGCCCGCTCGTTGTCGGTGCGGACCTCCAGGAACACCGGCGCCGCGACCTCGTCGGCCCGAGCCAGCAGAGCCTCCAGCAGCGCCTTGCCCACGCCCTTGCCCTGCCACGCGTCGTCCACGGCGATGGTCTGCACACTGCCCTCGAAGTCGGGCGCGCGGCCGTTGAGCGCCAGCCCGGCGTAGCCGACGAGCTGGCCTTCCTCGTCGTACGCGCCGAGGTAGTAGTGCCCGTTGTCCAGCTCGGACCGGAACGCCCGCTCCCGCCACGGGTCGTCGCCGGAGAACAGCCGGCGCTCCAGCTCCGCGCAGCGCGCCGCGTCCCGATGGCGGAGCGCGGCCAGGGTGAAGCCACTCACGGCTGTGTCACCCGCTTGCGACCGGTGGGCACCACGGCGTCGGGCCGGCGCAGGTAGAGCGGGGTCATCGGGCCGGGCTCGGCCTTGGCCAGCAGGTCCGCGGCGGCCACGGCGACCAGGCCGTGCGGCGACGGGAACGGGGCCAGCGCGATCGGCCGGTCCAGCACGTCGGCGTACATCTCGGCGCCCTGCCCGGCGGCGCTGGCCACGTCCAGCGCCGGCAGCCGCGCGGCCACGTCGGCCGGCTTGTCCACGTGCGGGCCCTCGACCCGGGCGCCGGTCTCGTCGTAGACGGCCCAGTAGACCTCGCGGCGGCGCGCGTCGGTGGCGACCAGCAGCCGGTGGCCGCTGCGGGCCTCCGCGGCGATGGCGTCGACGGTGGGCACCGGATACACCGGCTTGCCCAGGGCCTGCCCGAGCGCCGCCGCTGTGACCATGCCGACACGGAGCCCGGTGAAGGGGCCGGGGCCGCTGCCGCAGACGATCGCGTCCACGTCGGCCATGGTCCGGCCGGCCTCGGCCAGCGCCTCCCGCAGGTGCGGGATCAGCAGCTCACCGTGGGCCCTGGCGTCGATGGTGACGCGCTGCGCCAGCGTCCGTGGCACCGCGTCGGCGTCGAGCTGGACCACTCCGGCGGTGACGGCGGGGGTCGCGGTGTCGATCGCAAGCACTAGCACGGTCGTCAAGGGTACGACCATCATCGGAACGGACTTCGACCTGAGGGGCTGATGGGATGTTGCTGCCGGCGCTGGCCGAGCCGACGGACGCCGAGGCGATCGTGTTCGGCGACCGGAAACTGACCTACCGCGAGCTGGCCGGCACGGCCGCCGCGATCGCCAAACGCCTTGGCAGCGGCCGGGTCGCGGTGTGGGCGACCCCCACGCTGGAGACCTGCGCGGCGGTGGTCGGGGCCCTGGCGGCCGGGGTCGCCGTGGTGCCGATCAACCCCAAGGTCGGCGAACGTGAGCTGGAGCACATCCTGGCCGACAGCGCGCCGTCGGCCGTGCTGACGGCCCCCGGCGTGGAGCTGCCCGGCGGCCTGGCGGCGTTGCCGCGCCTGGATGTGGATCTCTCCGTGCGGGCCGAGGGCCTGCCGCCCGAGCCGGACGAGGAGGCGCCGGCGTTCATCGTCTACACCTCCGGCACCACCGGGCCGCCCAAGGGCGTGGTCATGCCGCGCCGGGCCATCTCGTCCAATCTGGACGCGCTCGCGGCGGCCTGGGAGTGGACCGCGGCCGACGTCGTCACCCATGCGCTGCCGATCTTCCACGTGCACGGTCTCGTGGTCGGCGTGCTCGGGCCGCTGCGGCGCGGCGGGGCCGTGCACCACCTCGGCAAGTTCGACTCGGCGGCCGCCGCGGCCGAACTGGCCGGGCCGGCGACGATGATGTTCGGCGTTCCGACCATGTACCACCGGCTGGCCGCCGACGTGGAGGCCGACCCGGAGCTGGCCAAACAGGTCGCCCAGGCCCGGCTGCTGGTGTCCGGCTCGGCCGCGCTGCCGGCGACCTGCCACGACCGCATCGCCAAGGCCACCGGGCAGCGGATCGTGGAGCGCTACGGCATGACCGAGACGCTGATGAACTGCAGCGTCCGGGCCGGGGGCGAGCGCCGCCCCGGCACCGTCGGCACTCCCGTGGACGGAGTTTCCGTGCGGCTGGTCGACGACGCCGGCGCCGTGATCGAGGCCAGCGACGACGCCACCATCGGCGAGATCGAGGTCCGTGGCCCCAACCTGTTCCTGGAGTACCTCAACCGCCCCGACGCCACCGCCGAGGCCCTGCACGACGGCTGGTTCCGCACCGGCGACATGGCCACCCGCGCCGCCGACGGCTACATCCGCATCGTCGGCCGGCGGGCCACCGACATCATCAAGAGCGGCGGCTTCAAGATCGGCGCCGGCGAGATCGAGAACGCCCTGCTGGAGCATCCCGGCGTGGCCGAGGCCGCGGTCGCCGGCCGTCCCGACGACGACCTCGGCGAGCGCATCGTGGCCTGGGTGGTGCCCGCCTCGCCGACCCCGACCGCCGAGGAGCTGATCGAGCACGTGGCCCGCCTGCTCACCCCGCACAAGCGCCCCCGCGTGGTGAACTTCGTCGACTCCCTGCCCCGCAACGAGCTCGGCAAAGTTACCAAACGAGCCCTCCCCTAACCCCCTTTGTCGCCACATGCGCTTCCTATGTGGCATCAGAGCCCACATAGGAAGCGCATGTGGCAAAAATCAGGGGAGTTGGCGGGTTGTCCAGGTACCGTGCGGGTGGAGCTCCGCCACCCGGACGTCGTCGTCGAGGCGGGTGAGGCGGATCAGCAGGTGGTCCTCGGACAGCCGCTCGGCCACGCCTTCGCCCCACTCCACCACCACGGCGGCGTCCACCAGCTCGGTGTCCAGGTCCAGGTCGTCCAGCTCGTCGAGGTGGCCGCCGAGCCGGTAGGCGTCCACGTGCACCAGCGCCACGCCGCGCTCCCCGGCCCGGTGCTCACGGGCGATCACGAACGTCGGCGAGCTGACCCGGCCCTTGACCCCGAGTCCCTCGGCGATGCCCCTGGTCAGCGCCGTCTTGCCGGCCCCGAGGGGACCGGACAGCAGTACCAGGTCGCCGGCCCGCAGCAGGCAGCCCAGCCGCCGGCCGAACTCGACCGTGTCCGCCTCCACCGGCAGCCGGAGTTCCTTCACGCCCGTTTCCACCATCGCCGTCCACTCGTCTCGCCGTCCGCACAGCTGCGCACCAGTTCCACCAGGTGGCCGGTGACCAGGTCGGCCTGTTCCAGCATCACCATGTGGCCCGCCCCGTCGGCCCGGACCAGCTCGGCCTCCGGCAGCTCGGCGGCGATCGCCTCGGCGTGCCGGAACGGCGTGAGCCGGTCGGCGTCGCCGGACAGCACCAGCACCTTGCAGTGCCGCAGGCCGGCCAGCGCGGCGTAGCGGTTGTGCGAGCCCAGGGTACGGACGAAGTCGGTGATGGCCGCCAGCGAGGTGCCGTCGATCATCGTGTCCATCAGGTCGACCAGCTTGGGACTGACCTCGCGGTCGCCGAAGGCCAGGCCGCGGATGGCGCTCCAGGTGAGCTGCCCGCCGGCCTTGCGGGCCCACTCGACCAGGCCGGGCTGCCAGTGCGCGAGCAGGCCCAGGCCCCGGGTGGCGGGATTGTGCCGGGACAGCAGCGGGCGGGGCAGGCCAGACGCGCCGACGTCGCCGGCCGAGGTGCCGATCAGCGCCACGCCGCGGACCCGCTCCAGGAACAGCTCGGGCCGCTGCTCGGCCAGGGCCATGATCGTCATACCGCCCATGGAGTGCCCGGCCAGCACGATCGGGCCGTCCGGCGCCAGCGCCCGCAGCACGGCGTCGAGATCGCGGCCCAGCTGCTCGATGGTGCTGGACTCGGCGGTGGCCTTGCCGGAACGGCCGTGGCTGCGCTGGTCGTAGAGCACCAGGCGGACCCTCGGGTCGACCATCTTCGCCAGGTCGCGGCGCTGGAAGTGCCAGCAGCGGCGGTCCAGCACGAAGCCGTGCACCAGCACCACCGTCAGAGCCGGGGAGCCGCCGTCCTCCGGATCGACCTCCTCGCATGCGATCGGCAAGCCGTCGTCGGCCGCGACCGTGCACTCCCGGCTCGGGCGTAACTGGCCGAGCGGCTCGTCCTCGTGCGGGTCGTCGGCCTCCCGGCGCTGCCGGGCGATGCGGGCGTTCTGCGCCGCCGCCCCCAGCACCAGGCCGGTCGCCGCCGCGCCGACCACGCCACCGGTGACCCCGGCGGCCTTCAGCCACGGCTTCATCGGCTGCCGCCGACGTAGGTGCGCCGCACCCTCGGCCGGTACATGCCGGTGACGATCTCGTAGTCGATCGTGCCGGTCCGGTCGGCCCACTCCCGGGCCGTCGGCTCGCCGTGCGCGCCCGGGCCGAACAGGATCACCTCGTCGCCGTCGGCGATCGGGTCGTCGCCGCAGTCCACCACGATCTGGTCCATGCAGACCCGGCCCACGACCGGACGCCGCGTGCCGCCCAGCCAGACCTCCATCTGGCCCGACAGCGCCCGCGGCACGCCGTCCGCGTAACCGACCGGGACCAGCGCCAGCGTGGTGTCCTGGTCGGCCGTCCAGATGTGGCCGTAGGACACCGACTCCCCCGCCGGCACCCGGCGGGCCAGCGACACCGAGGAGCGGAAGGTCATCACCGGCCGCAGGTCGGCGCTGCCCGGGACCGGGTTCAGGCCGTACACCGCGATGCCCGGGCGCACCAGGTCGAAGTGCAGGTCCGGGCGGGTCAGGGTGGCCGCCGAGTTGGCCAGGTGGCGCAGCGGGCGCAGGCCAGCGTCCACCACCACCTTGTACGCCTCGTCCAGCCGGGCCGCCTGCCGGTCCATCGAGGGGTGGCCCGGCTCGTCGGCGTTGGCCAGGTGCGACCACACCGCCGCGATCTCGATCGTGCCCTCCTCGTGGGCGCTGGCCGCCGCCTCCACCAGCGCCGGCCAGTCCGCCGGCTGCGCCCCGCCGCGGGTCAGGCCCGTGTCGATCTTCAGGTGCACCCGGGCCTCCTGGCCGACCGCCCGGGCCGCCGAGTTCACCGCCCACAGCTGGCGCAGCGAGGACACCGACAGGTGGATGCCGGCCGCCACCGCCGGGCCGAAGTTGTCGTCCACCGTGTGCAGCCAGCAGAAGATCCGGGCCTGGATGCCGGCCGCCCGCAGGGCCAGGGCCTCGTCCACCGAGGCCACGCCCAGCCAGGACGCCCCCGCCGTCAGGGCCGCGTTGCCCACCGCCACCGCGCCGTGCCCGTAACCGTCGGCCTTGACCACGGCCATCGTCTGCGCACCCGAGTGACCCGCCAGCCGCGTCAGCAGCTCGACGTTGTGCTTCACCGCGTCCAGGTCGATCCGAACCTCGGCCCGCGGAAGGGGATTGTGCTGATCAGCCATAACGCGTTCATGGTGACACAGGCCCCCGACACCCGGCCGGGTCACGGCCACCGAACGGGCTACCTCACACCCTCAGTCGCCCGCCCCCGGCGGCACCACCCACCGCGTCGGCTGATCGGTGATCGCCGCGATGTGGTCGTAGTCGACGTCGTAGTGCAACAGCACCACCCCATGCCGCTCGGCCGTCGCGGCGATGAGCAGGTCCGGCAGTTTCACGCCTCGGTGTGAGCCGCGCCGGGCCAACGCCTCCTGCACCTCGACGGCGCGCTGCCACGCCTCGTCGGGAGTGGGCAGGCGTTCGAAGCCGACTTCCAACTGGGCGCGGCGGCTCTCGTAGTCGTCCTTGTTGCGCGCCGAATACAGGATCTCCAGCTCAACCATCGAGCAGATCGCGACCAGTCCGGCCTCGACCAACGGTCCGAGGAACTCGTACACCACCGGCTTGTGCAGCCGGGCCAAGGCACTCGTGTCCGCCAGGTAGCGGGCTACCGCCACGCCTCACCCCGTGCCTCCGGGTCGGCGAGATCCGCGAAGGCCCCACCCCGCGCGGCGGCGAGGAAGCTCCGCCGCGCCTGGAGCGCGACGACCTCCGCCAGGGCGGCGTTGATCGTGGCCTTCTTGGTGCCGGTGCCGAGCGCCTGCTGGGCCTGAAGCAGTAAGGCGTCGTCGAGATCGATCAGGGTGCGCGTCATGACAGACCTCCTCCGCGTATATACGTTTACCAGTCTAGCGTATATACGCGGCAGGTCACAGGCCTCGGATGTGGCGGATGGCGTCGGGGATGGCGGCCTGGAGGTGGGAGGCGGGGGCGGGGGCGCCGCCGGCGGCGAGGTCGGCGGCGAGCTCGTGGACGTAGGCGGCGCAGCCGGCGGCGAGCCAGGGGTCCTCGCCGGCGGCGAGGAGGGCGCCGATGAGACCCGAGAGGACGTCGCCGGAGCCGGCGGTGGCGGGCCAGGAGGAGCGGGACTGGTTGACCAGGACCCGGCCATCGGGGGCGGCGACGACGGTGGAGTGGCCCTTGAGCAGGACGACGGCCTGGAAGCGGGCGGCGGCGCGGCGGGCGGCGGCGATGCGGTCGGGGCCGACGTCGCCGGCGAGGCGGGCGAACTCACGGTCGTGGGGGGTGAGCACGACGGGGGTGTCGGGGTCGCGGGAGTCCCACAGGGTGGGGTCGCCGGCGAGCAGGGTGATGGCGTCGGCGTCGGCGCAGACGGGCACGCCGGCGGAGAGGACCTCGGCCAGCACGCCCCGGCCGGCCTTGCCGGTGCCGAGCCCGGGCCCGACGACCCACGCCTGCACCCGGCCGGAGTCGCCGACATGGCCGGTGGCGACGACCTCGGGCCACCGGCTGCGCACGATCTCCGCCGCGCTGCCGGCATAGCGGACCATGCCGGAGGTGGCGAGGATGGCGGCCCCGGTGGCCAGCACGGCGGCCCCGGGATAGGTCTCGGAGCCGGCGGCGATGCCGGTGACGCCCTGGGTGTACTTGTCGTCGTGCGGACCGGGCACGGGCCACGCGTCGGCGACGTCGTCGGTGTCGAGCAGCACGGCGTGCGGCTCGTCCAGGTCGTCGCCGATGCCGATGTCGACGACGCGGACGGCGCCGGCGGCGATGGCGCCGGGACCGACCACGTGGCAAGGCTTTCGGCCGCCGAAGGTGACGGTGACGTCGGCGGTGACGTGCGGACCGTCGACGGCGCCGGTGTCGGGGTCGACCCCGCTGGGCAGGTCGACGGCGACGACGGGGGCGGTGATCGACTCGACCAGGGCGGCGGCGTCCGGACGCAGGGATCCCTTGGCGGACAAGCCGATGATGCCGTCGACGACGATGTCGGCCGCGGCCACCGAGTCCCCGAGGCGGCCGCCGGCCCGGCGGAAGGCGGCCAGCCCGGCGGCGTGGGCCCGCTCCGGCGCCAGCAGCACGGCGGTGACGGAAACCCCGCGCCGGCAAAGGAAAGCGCCGGCCCACAGGGCGTCGCCGCCGTTGTTGCCGGCCCCGACGAGCAGCCCGACGCGGCGGCCGGACGTGCCGCCGGTCCGCTCGGTCAACAGCGCGAGCACCTCGTTGGCCACGGCGTACGCGGCGATCCGCATCAGCCGGCTCTCCGGCACCCTGGTGAAGACCCGCTGCTCAGCCGCCCGAACCTGGTCGGCAGTCCACACGCCCCGCATCAAACAGCCTCGATCACTCGACGGTCACGGACTTCGCGAGGTTACGCGGCTTGTCGACGTCGTACCCGCGACTGCGCGCGATCTCGGCCGCCAGCACCTGCAACGGCACGCTGGACACCAAGGGCTGCAACAGGGTCGGCACGGCCGGTACCTCGATCAGGTGGTCGGCGAACGGCTTGACCGTGTCGTCGCCCTCCTCGGCGATGACGATGGTCCGCGCGCCCCGGGCCTGGATCTCGCTGATGTTGGACAGCAGCTTGCTGTGCAGGACCGCGCGCCCCTTGGGCGAGGGCATCACGATCACGACCGGGAGCTGGTCCTCGATCAGCGCGATCGGCCCGTGCTTGAGCTCGCCGGCGGCGAAGCCCTCGGCGTGCATGTAGGCCAGCTCCTTCAGCTTCAGCGCGCCCTCAAGGGCCACGGGGAAGCCGACGTGCCGGCCGAGGAACAGGATCGCCTTGGAGTCGGCCAGCTCCCGGGCCAGCTCCCGGACCTGCCCGACCGTGCCGAGGGCGTGCTGCACGGCGGCGGGCATGGCCTCCAGCTCGTGGAACTCGCGGGCCACCTCGTCCGGGTACTTGGTGCCACGGGCCTGAGCCAGGGCCAGGCCGACGAGGTAGTTGGCGGCGATCTGGGCCAGGAACGTCTTGGTCGCGGCGACGCCGATCTCCGGGCCGGCGTGGGTGTAGAGCACGGCGTCGGACTCGCGCGGGATCTGCGCCCCGTTGGTGTTGCAGATGGCCAGCACGCGGGCCTTCTGCTCACGGGCGTGCCGCACGGCCTCCAGGGTGTCGGCGGTCTCACCGGACTGGGAGATGGCCACCACCAGGGTGTCGCGGTCCAGCACCGGGTCGCGGTAGCGGAACTCGCTGGCCAGCTCGCACTCCACGGGCAGCCGGGTCCAGTGCTCGATGGCGTACTTGGCGACCAGGCCGGAGTGGTAGGCGGTGCCGCAGGCGACCACGAAGACCTTGTCCACGTCGCGCAGGTCCTGGTCGGCCAGCCGCTGCTCGTCGAGCACGATGCGGCCGTCGGCGAAGTGGCCGCGCAGCGTGTTGGCCAGCGCCTCCGGCTGCTCCTCGATCTCCTTGAGCATGAAGTAGTCGTGGCCGCCCTTCTCGGCGGCCGACAGGTCCCAGTTGACCTGGAACGGCTTGGCCACGACCGGCTCCCCGTGGAAGTCGGTGACGTCGTAGCCGTCCTTGGTGATCACGACGACCTGGTCCTGGCCCAGCTCGACGGCGTCACGGGTGTGCTCGATGAACGCGGCCACGTCGGAGGCCAGGAAGGTCTCGCCGATGCCGACGCCGACCACCAGCGGCGAGGACCGCCGGGCGGCGACCACCTTGTCCGGCTCGTCGGCGTGGGTGACGACCAGGGTGAACGCGCCCTCCAGCCGCCGGCACACGGTGCGCACGGCCGCGGCCAGGTCGCCGTCGTAGATCCGGGCGATCAGGTGGGCCGCGGTCTCGCTGTCGGTGTCGCTGGCCAGCTCGACGCCGTCGGCCTCCAGCTCGGCCCGCAGCTGCGCGAAGTTCTCGATGATCCCGTTGTGCACCACGGCGATCCGGCCGGTGGTGTCCCGGTGCGGGTGCGAGTTGCGGTCGATCGGCGCGCCGTGGGTGGCCCACCGGGTGTGGCCCATGCCGGTGCCGCCGGTCAGCGTGTCCCGGCCGACCTCGTCCAGCCGCGCCTCCAGGTTGGCCAGCCGGCCGGCCTTGCGCTCGACCGCCAGGCCGCCCTCGCCGTCGAGAACGGCGACGCCCGCCGAGTCGTAGCCCCGGTACTCCAACCGGCGCAACCCGTCCAGGACCACGTCGAGAGCCGGGCGATGACCGGTGTAACCCACGATTCCGCACACGAAGGTACAGGGTAGCTAGACCATCATCCGGTTGCGACGAGCCGGGTTGTTTCCGGTCACACCTGGTCAGAAGCATGATCGGAATCGATTTGGTGTAGACCAATGCTGATCATTCGGCGCGACCGGCCATCCGGTACGGTCCGGGTATGGCGCGACGCAAGCCGTTGACCGCGAAGCAGGCGCTCACCGAGCTCAGCCGGCCCGGTCCGCACGGCGTGCGCCGCGGGGACCTGGCGCTGGTCGGGCTGCCCGGCACCCTGTTCACCCCGCGCGGCGGCCTCGGCCTGCCGGCGGTGGCGTTCGGGCACGCCTGGCTCCAGCCGCCGCAGCGCTACCTGGGCCTGTACCGGCACCTCGCGTCGTGGGGCGTGGTCGTGGCCGCGCCGGCCACCCATCGCGGCCCGCTGGCCTCGGCCCGGCTGTTCGCCGGCGACCTGCGGACCGCGCTGGACGTGGTCTCCGGGGTACGGCTGGGCGACGGCGACCTCGGCGTCGACGCCGACAAGCTGGCGGTCGGCGGGCACGGGGCCGGCGGCGGCGCGGCGGTGCTCGCGGCGGCCGAGGACGAGCGGGTCCGCGGCGTGTTCACCGTCGCCGCGTCGGAGACGCACCCCTCGGCGGTGGAGACGGCCCGGCGGTGCCTGATGCCGGCCGTGCACCTCGCGGCCGAGGAGGACCTGATCGCGCCGCCGGTCGGGCACGCCGAGGCGATCGCCCAGAACTGGGGCGGCCCGGTGCAGCTGCGCACCATCGCCGGCGCCAACCACCTCGGCTTCGCCGAGGGCCGGCACTGGAGCGAGCTGTTGCTCAGCGGCCGCGGCGAGGCCAGGACGCAGACCGTGGCCAAGGCCTTGATCACCGCGTTCCTGTTGCGGCAGTTGAACGGCGACCGCACCTACGACGCGCTGCTGTACGGGGACGTGAAGCGAGCCCCCGTCGACTACCAGCGCGCCGGCCGCACCTTCCGCCAGGCCGTCCAGTAGCCGGCGATCACTCCATCCAGCGCTGGTTCGAGTAGTCCTCGTCATCGTCGTCGTACACCGGGCGCGCGGCGCGACGCGGCGTCGGACGTGGCGGTGGCGTGACCTCGGGCATCTGGAACGACGGCGCGGCCGGCGGGTTGTAGTCGTCCTCGGAGTCGTCGAAGAAGGTGTACTTCTCCTCGCGGATCTCCTGCACGGGCCGCGGCGCGACCCGGCCGCTCTCGGCCGCGTCGCGCTTCTGTTTGGCCTCCGCCAACGCTTTCTGCGTGGCTTCCTTGTTTTCCTTGATGGCGGCGGCGAACTTCTTCTCGGACTCGGCCCGCTGCCGCTGCACGTCCTCGCGCAGCTGCCGCATCTCCCGCACCGCGGTGTCCGCGGCGACGGCTGCCTGGTAGCTCACCGCGACACCCCGCTAAGGCTCGATGTCCGCGTTCGGTCTGCGCCGGATGACTCGCTCACGGCCGCCTCCCCTCGTCCTCGCCGAGCACGCCGTTGATCCGGCTCACGCCGGCCTGGCCGGTGTCGTCGAAGACCGCGCTCGGCGTCCGCCACGCCGCGTTGGTGCTGCGTTCCTGGTCCTCGGCGGCGTTCTGGCCGCCGCCCATGGCGCCCATCATCGGCATGCCGCCCATCGGCGCGCCGGCCGGCGTGGCCTGCGGTGTGCCGCCGATCTGGGCCAGCCCCGCGTCGCCCGGCGCGCCGGCCTGGTCGGTCGAGGCCATGCTCGGCGCCCCGGCGGCGTTGTGCGCGGTTTCCCAGGCGCTGTGGTGCATTCCGCCCTGGCTGCCGATCATGGAGTGGCTGCCGTCGGCGCCCATGTGCCACGCCGACGCGCCACCGGTGTCGGCGGCCACGCCCGTGGTGAACGACGCGGCGGCGACCGTGGTGGACGCCGGTGCGTCGTCGAACAGGCTGCCGGAGAAGCGGCCCTGGTCCGGCTGATCCGACGGCCCGAAGTCGAACGTGCCGGCATCGGCCGCCGCCGGCGCGGTCCAGGCCGGCATCGGGACGTCGTCGGGCAGCGCATGCGCCGGGCCCGTGGCCGCCGGCCCGTCATCCGGCAACGCGTGCGCCGGGCCGGCCGCCGGCACGTCGTCCGGGGCCGTCCAGCCCGCGGTCCCGGTGCCGGCGTGATCGCCGCCGAGCGGCCCCGCGTCGTGGGCCAGCGGCTGGTTGATCGGATGTTGGCCGACGGCGATCGGCTGCTCCGGCATCTGGTGGCCGGGAGCGGGCTGCCCCGGAACGGCCTGCCCCGGATCGTGCTGGCCGGGGATCTGCTGGCCGGGGGCCGGCTGGGTGCTGATGCCCGAGTCCGCGCCCGCCGGGTGCGTCGGGGCGGCCGTCGGACCGTCGGTGTTGTTGTAGTCGATGGTGTATGTGTGCGGCGGCTTGCCGGTGCCGTCGTCGACGGACACCTGCACCTCGCCGGGGATCTTGCCCTGCTGGGCGGTGATGGTCAGGTCGCCGTCGTGGATGACGGCCTTGCCGTCCGCGCCGGCCGGGGCCGGGATGGAGCCGTCCGGGTTGACCCCCGGCTGCCCCGGCACACCGGCACCCGGCACCCCGCCATGCCCAGGGACTCCGCCGCCCGGCATGCCGGCCACGCCGGTCTGGCCCACGCCGGTCTGGCCCATGCCGCCCTGGCCCGGAACTCCGGCCTGCCCCGGGTACTGGCCCGCCGCGCCGGGAACCCCGGCCTGGCCCGACAACCCGGTCTGGCCTGGAACCCCGGTCTGGCCCATGCCTGGCTGGCCTGGCACACCGCCCTGGCCGGCGAGGCCGGCGACCGCCGGGTTGTTGGCGACCTTGCTGAAGTCGACGTCGTAGGTCTTGGCCGGCTTGCCGTCGCCGTTGTCCACCTTGATCTTGACGTGGCCCTGGCCGTCCGGGCTGTCGACCTCGATGGTGTTGTCGCCGTCCTGGATCTTCACCGACTCGGCGCTCTGCGGCGCGGTCGGCGTCGGGATCTGCGGGGTGGTCGGCGGGGGCGCGGCCGCGGGCTGGGTCGGGGGCATGGCGCCGCCCCCGCCGGCCGAGCCGCCACCACCCATGCCGCCACCGCCGGAGCCACCGCCCCCGGTGCCCCCGCCGCCGTTGCCGCCGCCCCGGCCGGCGGTCTTGGTCGGACCGCCCTCGGGCACCGGCGACAGCCCGGAGAACGGACTCGAGTTGATCGACTCGGCTGCCGTGATCAGGCCCTGGAAGGCCTGCTTGATGCCGGCGTCCGCGGTGGCGGAACCCTGTTGCAGCAACTGAAGGTTCTGCTCGAACGGGTCCTTGAAGCCGGCGTCGAGCACCTTCTGCACCAGTCCGGCGATGAACTTCAGGAACTGGTCCTCGGCCCAGCTCAGGCACCACAGCACGGCCTCGGCGATGGTGGCGCAGACGTACATCGCGGCGTCCATCAGCGCGCCGCCCGGGAACTCGAAGCCGATCGCTTCGGCCAGACCGTCCTTGAGCTTGTTGACCAGGTCGTCCAGGCCCATCTCCATCTTGTAGATGCCGATCAGCACCACGAGGTCCGGAATGGTGTACTGGATCTTGCCGAAGTCGATCTGGTCCAGGGTCTGGCCGTAGGCGTCGACGATCTTCTTGGCCGCCGCGGTGCTGGACGTGATGGCCTGGCTGAGCTTGTCCAGGTCGCTGTCCAGCGTCTGCGACTTGCTGCTGAACTGCTGGATGTAGGAGCCGAACGCGTTGGCCGCGTCGCCCTGCCACGAGCTGCCGACGACCCCGGTGACCTTGCTGTTCATCTCGTCACGGGACTTGACGAAGTCGGCGCCGACCTTGTCCAGCTGCTGCGCGGCCTGTGCCAGCTTGCCGTAGTCGATGCCCCGGGGCTGGTCGAACGGCTTCTGGATGTCGTTCTCGAAGCTGAGGCTCTTGCCGGTGTAGAGGTTGTAGTAGCCGATGTACGGCTTGAAGCCGTCGCGCTTGTCGGCGTGGGCGTCGCAGACGTCGTCGGAACGGCCGCTCAGGTCGCCGTCGTCGCCGCCTTCGCCCGCGTCTCCGCCGTCGCCACCATCGCCGCCGTCCCCACCGTCCCCACCGTCGCCTCCGTCGCCTCCGTCCCCACCGTCGCCGCCGTTGCCACCATTCCCACCGTTGCCGCCATCGCCGCCGGTCCCGCCGTCACCACCACGGCCGGGGGCGCCATCACGACCGGGCGCGCCGTCACGGCCGTCCGCGCCGTCGTCGCCCTTCTTGCGGGGCGGCTGATTGGGGTCGTCTTCCTCGCCGGCGCCCTTCTTGCGGGGCGGCTGCTTCGGGTCGTCCTCTTCGCCGCTGTCCTTCTTGCGCGGCGGCGGGGTGTCGGGGTGGGTGTCCTTGTGCTGCGGGGGCGGGTTGTCGGGGTGGGTGTCCCGACCGCCGCCGGGCCTGCGTGTTCTTCCGCTCATCAGGCGCCCCCTCCGGCCGACTGGATCGAGGACGCATTCGAGGAATCGGTGTCGGCGTAGTTCTTGGCGGTCGCGTTCAATCCGGCGCAGATGTCCTCGGCATGGGAACCGAAGTCCTTCATGTTGGCGCTCAAGGTCTGCACGGCCTTCATCGCCGCGTCACCGGCCTGCGGGCACGACTTGCCCGTCAGATCCCCGGTGATGTGCACCGAATCCAGCGCGGTGCGATATCCGGCGACGGTTGTCTCATCGAGGTCTCGGAAGTACGAACCGAGAGTCGTGATCGCGCCGCCGTCGGCCTTGACGCTGCCCGACATGATCTTTGCCCTCCCCTGGCTCCCTGCTGTGGACGACTACTCGGACTCCGCGGGGCGCGTTTCGGTTCCGCCCGCGGCCCATGCCGATGCGTCGCACACTATTACAGAAACCGGACAGGTCAGGTCGCTATCACCGAAGTGGGGACCGGCCCTCAGCCGACGGCGGAGACGACCTCGGCGAGCCGGGTCGCGGCCCCGTGGGCCTCGTCCTGGCTGGGGGCCTCGACCATCACCCGGACCAGCTGCTCGGTGCCGGACGGCCGCAGCAGCACCCGGCCGGTCTCGCCCAGCTCGGCGGTCACCTCGGCGACGGCCTGGCTGACGGTCTCGGCCACCGCGACCGCGGCCTTGTCGGCGACCCGGACGTTGATCAGCACCTGCGGCAGCCGGCGCATCACGCCGGCCAGCTCGCTGAGCGGCTTGCCGGTGGCGGCGACCCGGGCCATCAGCCGCAACGCGGTCAGCAG
Source organism: Kutzneria sp. NPDC052558 (assembly GCF_044547355.1). Classification (NCBI taxonomy): domain Bacteria; kingdom Bacillati; phylum Actinomycetota; class Actinomycetes; order Pseudonocardiales; family Pseudonocardiaceae; genus Kutzneria; species Kutzneria sp. NPDC052558. Next base: position 95,714 of record NZ_JBIUAG010000018.1, on the reverse strand, counting down.
GCCGTCGCCGGTGGTGGCGTGCGAGGGCAGAATCACGTGGCCCGACTGCTCGCCGCCCAGCGAGTAGCCGCCGGCCCGCAGCTCCTCGACCACGTAGCGGTCGCCGACCGCGGTGGTGAGCAGCCGCACACCGTGCTCCTTCATGGCCAGGTGCAGGCCCAGGTTGCTCATCACGGTGGCGACCAGGGTGTCGTCCTTGAGCTCGCCGGCGTCCTTGAGGGCCAGCGCCAACACCGCCATGATCTGGTCGCCGTCCACCTCGGCGCCGGCGCCGTCCACCGCGAGGCAGCGGTCGGCGTCGCCGTCGTGGGCGATGCCCAGGTCGGCGCCGTGTTCGAGGACCGCGGCCTGCAACACGTCCAGGTGGGTGGAGCCGACGCCGTCGTTGATGTTGAGGCCGGTCGGCTCGGCGTGGATGGCGATCACCTCGGCCCCGGCCCGGCGGTAGGCCTGGGGCGCGGTGGTGGAGGCGGCGCCGTTGGCGCAGTCCACGACGATCTTGAGGCCGTGCAGGTCGTGCGGGGTGGAGACGAGCAGGTGGTCGATGTACCGGCTGACCGCGTCGGGCACGTCGGTGACCCGGCCGACGCCCGCGCCGGTGGGCCGGCCGCTGGTCTGGCCCAGCCGGGCCTCGATCTCGTCCTCCAGCTCGTCGGACAGCTTCAGGCCGCCCTTGGCGAAGAACTTGATGCCGTTGTCGGGCATCGGGTTGTGCGAGGCGGAGATCATCACGCCCAGGTCCGCGTCCAGCTCGGCGACCAGGAAGGCCACCGCCGGGGTGGGCAGCACACCCAGCCGCAGCACGTCCGCGCCGGCCGCCGTGAGGCCGGCCGTGACCGCCGCCTCCAGCATCTCGCCGCTGGCCCTCGGGTCCCGCCCCACCACCGCGACCGGCCGGTGCGTGGTGTCGTGCTCGGCCAGCACCCGGGCCGCGGCCGCGGCCAGCGAGAGCGCCAACTCCGGGGTGAGGTCGGCGTTGGCCATACCGCGGACGCCGTCGGTGCCGAACAGGCGGGACATGGACGCTGCTACCTCCGGGGCGGGGGACGTGAGGGATCGCCAGACTACAAAGGAGGCGCACAAGCACCGCCGGGGGTTGCCTTACGACTGCGGGCTGCCACGCCGGATCGGGGTCCGGGGCGGAGCCCCGGCGTGGGGGCCTGGGGGCCGTGCCCCCAGAAGACACCGAAAGGCGGGGGGGGGGGGGGGGGGGGGGGGCCCCCCCCCCCCCCCCCCCGGGGGGGGGGGGGGGGGGGGGGGGGGGGGGGG